>JAREAF010000375.1 GCA_029240475.1 Rhodospirillales bacterium
CGGCCCCGCCGGACTGCGCCGGCTTGCGCGCGGCGCTCGCCTTCTTCGCAGCAGGCTTGCGCGACGCGCTGGTGCGCGAGGCGGCGGGCTTGCGCGAGGATGTTGCGCGCGAGGCGCTCTTGCGAGCGGCGCTGCGCGGCGAGGTGCTCTTCCGTGCGCTCCGCTTGGCAGCGGATTTCGCGGCCGTCCTGCGCGCGCCGGTCGCCTTGCGGGCTCCGCCGGTCGCCTTGCGGACGCCGGAGGCCGCCTTGCGGGCGCCCGAAGCCGCATTGCGGGCTCCGGTCTTGGTCTTGCGGGCCGGGGACTTCGAAGCCGTCGACCTGCGGCTGGAAGCGGTCTTGCGGGTGCTCGACTTGCTCGCGCTGGTCTTGCGCGCGGCGGAGCGGCCGCCCGCCTTCTTGCCTCGACTGCTGGAACGGGAGCCGGTGGTCCGAGCCATGGTGCGACACTCCATGCGGTTAGGGGCCGAAGATCGGCCGATATAAGGATGCGCGACTACTTTACTCGCGCCCGTTGCGCGCGCGAGCACGAATGTTGAGTTAATCGAAAAAATATGCTCCCGATTTTTCGTCACTGTCGCGTAAGCGGCACCATCATGCCGCGTTCGGATCGGGCTTGCCCGCCCCTACCGCGGCGGCAGGTGCAGGGCGAGGCGGGTATTCTGGGCTATTGCGCGACGGCCATCGTGGCTGCTCAATTTTGCGCCCCTGCCGCACCCTTGAAAGCCGTGAGCGTCAGATGAGCCAGATCGACCGCAACCGCCTGCGCCGCCTGCTCGCCAATGAGGAGGAGCGATTCGCCGCCGCACATCCCAAGTCCAAGGCCCTCGCCGAGCGCGCGCGCAAGAGCCTGCTCGCCGGGGTGCCGATGAATTGGATGGTGCGCTGGGCCGGGCGCTTCCCGGTGTTCGTCACCGAGGGCAAGGGCGCGCATTTCCGCTGTGTCGACGGGCACGATTATATCGATTTCTGTCTCGGCGACACCGGCTCCATGACCGGCCACGCGCCGGAGGCCGCGGTGGAGGCGATCGCCCGGCGCGCGGCCCAGGGCATCACCTTCATGCTGCCGACCGAGGACGCGCTCTGGGTCGGCGAGGAGCTGCAGCGCCGCTTCGGCCTCGCCTATTGGCAGATGGCGCTGACGGCGACCGACGCCAACCGCTTCGCCCTGCGCCTGGCGCGCGCGGTCACCCGCCGGCCGAAGATCCTGGTCTTCAACTGGTGCTATCACGGCACCGTCGACGAGAGTTTCATCACGCTTGAGAACGGGCTGGCGCGGCCGCGCCCGGGCAATACCGGGCCGCAGGTCGACCCCACCCTCACCACCAAGGTCGTGGAGTGGAACGATCTTCCGGCGCTCGAGGCCGCGCTGGCGCCGGGCGATGTCGCCGCCGTGCTCGCCGAGCCGGCGCTGACCAATATCGGCATCGTCCATCCCGCGCCCGGCTTCCACGAGGCCCTGCGCGAGGTCACCCGGCGCACCGGGACGCTGCTCATCATCGACGAGACCCACACGATCTGCGCCGGGCCGGGCGGCTACACCCGCGCCCATGGACTGCAGCCGGACATGCTGACCTTGGGCAAGCCGATCGCCGGCGGCGTGCCGGCGGCGGTCTATGGCCTGACCGAGGAGCTGGCCCAGCGCATCCAGGCCTTGAGCGACTATGCGACGTCCGACACCGGCGGCATCGGCGGCACCCTGGCCGGAAACGCGCTCTCGCTCGCCGCCATGCGCGCCACCCTGGAGAAGGTGCTGACCGAGCAGGCCTATCGCCGCACGATCGGCCTCGCCGACCGCTTCACGGCGGGCGTGGAGGGGGCGATCTTCGAGTTCGGCCTGCCCTGGCACGTGACTCAGCTCGGCTGCCGCGCCGAATACTGGTTCTGCCCCAATCGCCCCCGGAACGGCGGGGAGGCGGCGGCGGCGGTGGATCTGGAGCTGGAGCGCTACATGCATCTGGCGGCGCTCAACCGCGGCATCCTGATGACGCCCTTCCACAACATGGCGCTGATCGCCCCGCAGACCGCCGAGGCGGACATCGATCGCCACACCGAGGTCTTCCGAGAGACGGTCGCGCCCTTGCTGGGGCGGGCCTGAGCCATGGCCGGGCCGCTCTCCGGACAGGTGGCGCTGGTGACCGGGGCCGGCAGCCCGACCGGGATCGGCTTCGCCACCGCGCGGCTGCTGCTGGAGCGCGGCGCCTCGGTCGCGATCACCGCCACTACGGCGCGCATCGAGGAGCGCGCGCGGGAGCTGGCCGGCGGCGAGCGCGTCGTGGCGGAGATCGCCGACCTGACCGACCCGGCCGCGGCCGACGCGCTGGTCGCTGGGGTGGTGGCGCGGTTCGGGCGGCTCGACATCCTCGTCAACAATGCCGGCATGGCGCAGACGGGGGTGGAGACGCCGTCCAGGCCGCTCGCGGAGATCGAGCCGGAGCTCTGGCGCAAGATGCTCGCCATCACGCTCGACACCGCCTATCACATGACGCGCGCCGCGCTGCCGCAGATGCGCCGGCAAGGCTATGGCCGGATCGTCAATGTCTCCTCGGTCACCGGGCCGCTGGTGAGCAATCCCGGCCATGCCGCCTACGGCGCGGCCAAGGCGGGAATGGACGGGATGATGCGCGCCGTCGCCATCGAGGTGGCGGCGGGGGGGATCACCGTGAATGGCGTCGCGCCCGGCTGGATCGCGACCGCCGGACTGACCGAGGTGGAATCGATCGGCGGCGCCAACACCCCGATGCGCCGCGGCGGGCGGGCGGAGGAGGTGGCGGCGGTGATCGCCTTCCTGGCCTCGCCCGAGGCGAGCTACGTCACCGGCCAGTCGATCGTGGTCGACGGCGGCAACATCATCCAGGAATACAAGGGCCCGTCGGACGCCTGGTACTAGGCGACGGCCTGCCACGCCATCCAGGTGAGCAGCACGGCATTCGCGGCGAAAGCGGCCGGGGCCAGGCGCCCCGCCACGGATCGCCAGCGCCGGCCGGCGGCCTCGCCCAGAAGCGCGACAGCGAAGAGGCTGGGCGCGGTGCCGAGCGCGAAGGCCGCCATCGCCGCCGCGCCGATCAGCGGCTCGCCGCTCGCCGAGGCCGCCGCGAGCGCGCCGTAAAGGAACCCGCAGGGCAGGAACCCCAGCGCCAGCCCGAGCGCGAACCCGCCCATCGCGCCGCCCGGGTGCGAGAGGAGCGGACCGGCGATCCGGCTCGCGAAGCTTCCGAGCCAAGCCGTGCCTAGTTTCGGGACCTGCAGCCCGGCTTTCTCCAGGGCGGCGGCCAGCATCAGCAGCGCGGCGAGGCCGAGCAGGCCCGCCTGGATCCAGCCGAGAAAGGGGATTTGCGCGAGGCCCCCGGCGAGCGCGCTTCCCACGGCGCCCAAGCCGGCATAGGTGACCATCCGCCCGGCATGATAGGGCAGCAGCAGGGCGCCGCCGAGCCGGGTGAGCCGCCCAAACTGCTCGACGGGGACCGCGGCGAGCCGCCCGGCGGTCTGGGCCAGCACGAAGGGTCCGCACATGCCGGCGCAATGGGCGGCTCCTCCGGCAAGGCCGGCGATGAGGAGAGCGCCGACCAAAGCCCAGGCCGTCCCCCCGCCGGCCATCGAGACATGGCCGGCATGGTCGGCAGCGGCGGCAAGCGCGAAGGGCAGGGCGTCGCTCATCCAGGCATCGGCTCGTCTTGAACCCGGCTCCGGGCGGGTTGCCCAACCTGCCTCGGGTTTCGCGCGGGGTCTTTGAGCTAGATCAAAGCGGCGGACATCGCGCGGGGGCATAAACCCGGCCTCGTTCATCAAGAGGACCGGTCTGTCCCTGTGCCCACCACCGACACCGCTTCCGCCTCGCTCAGCCCGGCCCTGCCGGTGCGGCGCATCGATGTCGAGCGCCCCTGGCGCTGGCTCGCCGCCGGCTGGCGCGACTTCATGGCCGCGCCGCAGGTCAGCTTGGCCTACGGCGGCTTGTTCGTGATCGGCGGCCTCCTGCTGACCGCCGCCTTGTGGTCGCTGGACTGGCTCTATCTGGCGCTGCCACTCGGGGCCGGGTTCCTCTTGGTCGCGCCGGTGCTTGCGACCGGGCTTTACGAGGTTAGCCGCCAGATCGAGGCGGGCCGGCAGCCGCGCTTCTCCGACGCCATCCAGGCCTGGCGCGCGCGGCCGGGCTCGCTGGCGGTCATGGGCCTCGTGCTCATGCTCTTCTTCCTCGCCTGGATCCGCATCGCCTTCCTGAT
>JAREAF010000376.1 GCA_029240475.1 Rhodospirillales bacterium
CTCGGCCAGCCGCTTGCGCAAGGGCTCGAACGGGACCTCCGCGTAATGCGCCCATTCATAGGGCGCGCCATAGCCCAGGGCCTGATAGTACGCGCGCGTCCGCTCGATATAGCGGATCGGCGCCTCATGGGCGGGGGCGAAGCCGAAGTCGCGACGAAAATCGGTCATGCGGCCGGCCCCTCCTATGAGGCGATCGCCGTCTCGCGTTTGAGCGCCTTGCCAAGCGCATCGAGGCGCCGCCGCACCGCTTCGCCGGCGAGGATCCGCCATTGCGGCTCGATGGAGAGCGTGATGCGCCCCTCCCCCAGCTCCAGGCGCGCGTGCGGCAACAGCTCCGGCGCGGCGCCGGTGATCGCATAAGCCAGCCGCACCGCGAGCCCGAGCGCAATCGCCTGCTCGCGCCGGTCGGCATCGAGGAGGCCGCGCGGCAGCGCGGCGGCGCCCGCCTCCGCCCCGCCGCCATAGCGCGCATGGAGGGCGAGCGCGAGGAAGCAGCGCCCCGAATGGTCGATGCCGAACAGCGGCAGATGCAGCGCCTGGTTCATGGCATGAGCCGCGCGGTAGTCGGGATGCTCGCGCCAGGCGAAATCGCTGAGCTCGCAGACGGCGCGGCGCAGGCGGCCCTGCGCCGGGTCCTCGCCGGGGAAGAGCGGCGCCGTCCAGGCCTCCATCGCCGCGCCGGGCGAGCCGAAGCGGCCCAGCGCCTCGGCCATGTCCTCGCACATGGACAAGAGCGGGTCCCGGCTGCGTTCGGCGGGGGGAAGAAGATCGTAAATATGCCCCTCGCGCAGCCCGAAGGCGGAGAAGGCGACCGTCGAAGGCCGCGCGGCCTTGAGCACGCGCTCCAGCACCAGCGCGGCGAGGGGCAGCGCCTCCAGCCGCCGGCGCGCCACATCGACGAGCCGCGCCAGCGACTTGCGGCCCATGCCCGCGATCAGGCGCGCCATCTCCTCCATCTCGCGCCGGGGCACGCGGTAATCTTGGATCACATGCAGGGGATAGCCGGTCTGCTCCATATGGATGCGCGCCAGCGTCCGCCAGGCGCCGCCCACCGGATAAAAGGTCTCGCCCTTCATGTCCCCGAGCCAGCCCAAGGGCTGCAGCGCGGCATCGACGAGCTCGGCGGCCTTGCGCATGTCCTCGCCCGCCGCCTCGGCCAGGCGCAGCGGGCCCAGCGGCAGCGTCGCATGCGCGCCCGGCTTGCCCCGCTCCAGCGCCACGAGCTCGAGGCTGCCGCCGCCGAGATCTCCCATGACGCCCGTCGCCTGCGGCATGCCCATGAGCACGCCCATGGCCGAAAGCCGCGCCTCCTCCTCGCCCGACAGCACGCGCACGCGGCGCCCGCAGGCCTTCTCGGCCTTGCGCACGAAGTCGCGCCCGTTGGCGGCGTCGCGGACGGCCGCGGTCGCGAGCAGGTCGATCCGCTCGGCCCCCATGACGTCCGCCAGCGTGACGAAGCGGCCCAGATTGTCGAGCGCCATGGCCACGCCGTCCGGATTGAGCTCGCCCGTGCGCTCCAGGCCGCGCCCGAGGCCGCACATCACCTTCTCGTTGAAGAGCGGGAACGGGGCGCGCTTCAGCTCGTCGAAGACGACCAGGCGGATCGAGTTGGAGCCGATATCCACCACCGCTACGCGGCCGCGCCGAGCTTCCGTCGGAAGCCGGTCGGCCGGGAGGGCGGCGGACGCGGCGCTCACGCCGTCTTCAGGACCAGCTTGGGGGCGCGCCGCGCCTTCTTCAGCGCGCTGCCCCGGCCCGAGAGGCTCGGATTGGTCATGAAGAAGGTGTGCGCGCTGAAGCCGCTGCCGTCGGGGGAGACCCGGCGATAGCCGCCGTCCGGCTGAAGCTCCCAGCTCTGCGCCTCGTCCTTCAGGTTCGCCACCATGATCTGATCAAGAACCTGCTGGTGCACCGTCGGGTTCTCGATCGGGATCAAGGTTTCCACCCGGTAGTCGAGATTGCGCGGCATCCAGTCGGCGGAGGAGACGAACACCCGCGCCTTGCGCGAGGGCAAGGGCTCGCCGCCGCCGAAGCAGACAATGCGCGAATGCTCCAGGAAGCGGCCGACGATGCTCTTGACCTCGATATTCTCCGAAAGGCCGGGAACGCCCGGCCTCAGGCAGCAGATGCCGCGCACGATCAGGCGGATCTGCACCCCAGCCTGGCTGGCCCGGTAGAGCAGGTCGATCATCCCGGGATCGACCAGCGAGTTCATCTTGGCCCAGATCGATGCGGGCCGGCCGGCGGCGGCGTGCGCCACCTCCTCCTCCACCAGCTCGCGCAGGCGCGTGCGCAGGCTGAGCGGCGCGATCGCGATCTTGTCGAGCCGCTCGGGCTTGGCGTAGCCGGTCAGGAAATTGAACAGCCGCTGCGCGTCCCGACAGATCGCGGCGTCCGAGGTGAAGAAGCTGAGGTCGGTATAGACCTTGGCCGTGACCGGGTGATAGTTGCCGGTCCCGAAATGGACGTAGGACTTCAGGCCCTTTCCCTCGCGCCGGACCACCAGCGAGACCTTGGCGTGAGTCTTGAAGTCGATGAAGCCGTAGACGACCTTCGCGCCCGCGCGCTCCAGGGCCCGGGCCCAGCTGATGTTCGCCTCCTCGTCGAAGCGCGCCTTCAGCTCGATCAAGGCCGTCACCGATTTTCCGGCCTCGGCCGCCTCGATCAGCGCCCGGACGATCGGCGAATCCTTACTGGTGCGGTAGAGCGTCTGCTTGATCGCCACCACGGCCGGGTCCTGCGCAGCCTGGCGCACGAACTGCACCACCACATCGAAGCTCTCGAACGGGTGGTGCACGACGATGTCCTTGGCCGAGATCGCAGCGAAGCAGTCGCCCCCGAAGTCGCGGATGCGCTCGGGGAACCGCGCATTGTAGGGCGGAAATTTGAGGTCGGGCCGCTCGTCGATGATGAGCTGGCTGATGTCGGCGAGCCCCAACAGCCCGTCCAGCACGAAGGGCGGCATGGTCGCCTTGAGCTGCGTGACCACGAAGTCGCGCAGGTCCTCCGGCATCGCCGCGTTCACCGCCAAGCGGATGACGTTGCCGCGCCGGCGGCGCTTCAGGGCCGTCTCGAACAGCCGGACCAGGTCTTCGGCCTCTTCCTCGATCTCCATCTCGCTGTCGCGGATGATGCGGAAGTAGCCGCTGCCCACGACGTTGAAGCCGGGGAACAGGTGGTCGAGATAAAGACCGATGAGGTCCTCCAGCGGCAGGAAGCGCACCTGCTTGCCCGGCAGCCGCACGAAGCGCTCGATCATGTTCGGCAGCGGCAGCAGCGCCCTGAGGTCGCGCCCCTCCCCGGGGCTCACCAGATGCAGCACCAGCGAGAAGCCGAGATTGGGAATGAACGGGAAGGGATGCGCCGGATCGACCGCGAGCGGAGTCAGGATCGGGAAGATCTGCTCCATGAAATGCTGGTCGAGCCAGCGGCGCTCGCTCGCCGAGATGTCTCCCACCTCGATGACCGCGATGCCCGCCTCGCGCAGCTGCTGGCGCAGCTTCTGCCAGGCGATCTGCTGGTTGCGCATGAGATCGCCGACGCGGGCGTTGATCGCGGCCAGCTGCTGGGCGGGCGTCATGCCGTCCTGGCTGGGGACGGACACCCCCGCATTCACCTGGCCCTTGAGCCCGGCCACGCGCACCATATAGAACTCGTCGAGATTGTTCGCCGAGATGGAGAGAAAGCGCAGCCGCTCCAGGAGCGGATGATGGGGGTTGAAGGCCTCCTCCAGGACGCGCTCGTTGAAGGCGAGCCAACTGAGCTCCCGGTTGATGAAGCGCGCCTCGGAATCGACGCCGACCGCGGGGACGCCGTGATGCGCCGCGGCGGCTTCCGAGGGCGCGGCGGAGGCTTGGATGGCGGTGTCGTCGATCATGCCCCCATCCTAGCGCGAATGTGAGAATCTGTCATGAACGGGCCGCCAGGGGAGCCGAGCGATCATGGGCAAGACGGTGCTGCTGCTGCGCCACGCCAAGTCCAGCCGGGAGGACCCGGAGCTGGCGGATTTCGACCGGCCGCTCACGGGGCGCGGGCGGCGCGACGCGCCGCGCATGGGCGCCTGGATGCATGAGGCGGGCCTCAAGCCCGACCTGGTCCTGTGCTCGGACGCCAAACGCGCGCGCGAGACCTGGGCGGGCTTGGCCGAGACGCTGGGCTGCGCCGCGCCGGTCCTGTTCGAGCGCGGGCTCTACATGGCCAGCGCCAAGGCGCTCTGCCG
>JAREAF010000377.1 GCA_029240475.1 Rhodospirillales bacterium
TTGTTCACCTCGGCGCGCCAGCGCATGGTGCGCAGCGCGGCGTCGGTGTGCGCCAGCGTCAGGTGCCCGCGCTCCGAATAGAGGATGTTGAAATCGAACTCGTTGGAGAGCGACTGGAACAGCCGGACGGATTCGTCGTAGAAGCGCACGCCCTCGGGCGTCAGATAGTTCGAGCGGACGATCGTGGTGTTGCGGGCGGTGTTGCCGCCGGCCAGATATCCCTTCTCCAGGACCGCGACATTGGTGATGCCGTAATCCTTGGCCAGGTAATAGGCGGCCGCCAGCCCATGCCCGCCGCCGCCGATGATGACGACGTCGTAGCCCTGCTTCAGCTCCGGCTGCGGCGGCAGGACCCGGCGCGGCGCGCGGCGCGGGCCCAACCCGTATTTGAGCAGTGCGAACGGCATGATCTGGCGGCGGGCGGCGTCGCGGGACGCCGATTGCCTCTGGGCTCCCTCCTGAATTGGAGCAGGCGTGAAGAGCGTGCGTTCCCGCGGGGCGTGACGGACCCCCCGGAACCGCCCTGGAATCTAAGGTGCCCCGACGCCGGTTCTGAAGCAATTGCGACCTGGTTTATGCTGGCCGCACCGGCGCTTGAAAGGGGTCTCGATGCGCAAGAAGAAACTGGCCGTGGCGCGGCTTTGGCATGAGGGCAACTCCTTCTCGCCCGTGCCGACCGGGGCCGAGGAGTTCCGCCGCCGGGAATGGGTCCGGCCCGATCAGGCGCGCGCGCATTACGCGGGGACGGCGACCGAGATGGGCGCTCTGCTCGAGTTCCTGGACCAGAATGCGGATTGGGAGATGGAGCTGCTGCTCGCCGCTGCGGCGCCCCCAGGCGGCCGGGTCGAGGACGATCTGTTCGAGACCTTCCGCGCGCAAATCCTCAAGGCCGGCGAGGGGGCATTTGACGCCGTTTACCTGTCGCTGCACGGCGCCTTGGTGACGGAGAGCGACCCCGCCCCAGAGGCGCGCCTTCTGCGCGCGCTGCGCCAAGCCATAGGTAGGACGCCGCTCGCGGTGACGTTCGACCTGCACGCCAACCTCGCGCCGGAGATCGCCGAGCTCGCCGACATCGCGCTCGCCTACAGGACCTATCCGCATATCGACATGAGGGAGACCGCGGCCAAGGCGCTCGCGCTGCTCGCCGCGACGGTTGCCGGCCGCATCCGCCCGCGGCTGGCGCTGGCGAAGGTGCCGGCGATTCTGCCCAGCTTCAACATGCGCACCGAGGCCGGGCCCATGGCGGAGGCTCAGGCGCTGGCGCGACGGCTGGAGCGCGAGCGCGGGCTGCTCGACGTCTCGCCCCTGGGCGGCTTTGCCTATGGCGACAGCCCGCATGCCGGCGCCTCGGTCCTCGCCATGGCCGATGGCGATGCCGCGCTCGCGCAAGCGGCGGCCGAGGAGGTGGCGCAATTCCTCTGGGCCAACCGCGCCCGCTTCCGGGCGGAGGCGCCCGCGCCGGCGGACGGCATCCGCAAGGCGCTCGGAGTGCCGCCGGGGCTGGTGGCGGTGCTCGACCCCTCGGACAACCCGATGTCGGGCGGCATCGGCGACACGCCCGAGCTGTTCCGGGCGCTTTTGGCCGAGGCGCCTCAGGTCCCGAGCGTGTTCGCGTTCTTCTGCGATCCGCCCCTGGTCCAGCGCGCCCGCGCAGCGGGAGAGGGCGCGCAGTTCGAGGCAGCGCTGGGCGGCCGGCGCACGACGATCTATGGACCGCCCGTGCCGGTGCGCGCCCGCGTGCTGCGGCTGAGCGACGGCCGGTTCGTCAATCGCGGGCCGATGGAAACGGGGCTGCCGGTGGAGCTCGGGGGCACCGCGGTGCTCGGGATCAGCGATCGGCTCCAGGTCATCGTCACCGAGGGCTGCCAGTCGCCCAACGACCCCGCCTATTTCGAGCTGCACGGGATCGACCTCGCCGAAGTGCGGCTGCTCTGCGTCAAGGCCAAGAATCATTTCCGCGCCGCCTTCGGCCCGCTCTGCCGCGCGATCGTGGAAGTGGACGCGGCGGGGCCGGCTGGCTTCGATCTGCGCAAGTTCCCCTTCCGGCACGCTCCGCAGGACATTGTGAGGGCCGTGGCTGAGGCTTAAGCCGGGCTTAGCCCGAGCCGGTTTATCGATTATGCTTCGGGCAATCCGAAGCCGACCAACGAACAGGAGCGATGAGCATGCCCGGACGGATCGACGCCCGCCTCGCCGAACTCAAGATCGAGCTGCCCAAGGCGGCGGCCCCGGTCGCCAATTACGTGCCCGTGGTGATCGCCGGAGGGCTCGCCTTCGTCTCCGGCCAGGTCACCGCCTGGAATGGCGAGTTCAAGTTCCGCGGCAAGCTCGGCCGCGACCTTTCGATCGAGCAGGGGCAGGAGGCGGCGCGCCTCTGCGCGCTCAACGTCATCTCGCAGCTGCGCGCGGCGCTCGGCGGCGACCTCGACCGGGTGAAGCGCTGCGTCAAGCTCGGCATCTTCGTCAATTCGATGCCGGACTTCACCGATCAGCCGAAGGTGGGCAACGGCGCCTCCGACCTCATCGTCCAGATCTTCGGCGATGCCGGCAAGCATGCCCGCTTCGCCGTCGGCACGAACGTGCTGCCGCTCGACGTGGCGGTCGAGATCGACGCGGTGTTCGAGGTCGCGTGAGCGCGATGCGGGCGATCGCAGCGGCGGCGCTTCTGCTTCTCGCCGCCGCGCCGGCGGGCGCGACGCCGATGGACGAGGCAAAGCTCCAGGGCCTCGACAAGATCACGGCGCGCGTCTCCACGATCGAGGCCCCGGTCGGCCAGCCGGTCGCCTTCGGCGCGCTGGAGATCACCGTGCGCGCCTGCGACAAGCGACCGCCGGAGGAGCCGCCGGAAAGCGCGGCCTATCTGGAGATCGTCGAGCGCAAGGTGAATGAGGAGCCCAAGACGGTCTTCAGCGGCTGGATGTTCGCCTCCAGCCCGGCGGTCTCGGCGCTGGAGCACCCGGTCTACGACATCTGGGTGCTCGACTGCATGAGCGCTTCGACCGCGGAGTCCGGCACCTCGCAATAGAAGTCCGCCGGGCGCGAGATGGCCCGCTGCAGCAGCTCCTGATAGCGCTGCCGCGGGATCTCGACCACGCCGAAGCGGGCCAGGTGCTTGGTCACGAACTGAGTGTCCAGCAGCTCGAACCCGCCGCATCTAAGGCGCGCGACGAGATGGACGAGGGCGACCTTGCTCGCGTCCGTCTCGCGGCTGAACATGCTTTCACCGAAAAAAGCGGCGCCGATCGTCACGCCATAGAGCCCGCCGACGAGCCTCCCGTCCCGCCACGCCTCGACCGAATGGGCATGCCTGGCCTCGTGCAGGGCCGTGTAGAGCGCGAGTATCTCCTCATTGATCCAGCTGTCCGGCCGGCCGGGACCCGGCTCGGCGCAGGCCTCCATCACCTCGCGGAAGGCGGTGTCCACGCGGATGTCGAAGGTCCGCCGCCGGATGGCCTTGCGCAAGGAATGCGGCACATGGAAGGCGTCGAGCGGCAGGATGCCGCGCTGCTTGGGGTCGATCCAGTAGAGCTCCGGATCGGACCGGCTCTCCGCCATCGGAAAGACGCCGAGCGCATAGGCCCTGAGCAGGAGTTCCGGGGTGACGCGGAGCATGGGGTTCAGAAGTCAGAAGTCAGAGGTCAGAAGTCAATAGATTCGCTCTTTTTCTGACTTCTGAATTCTGACTTCTGTCATCTGGAAACGAACTTCTCCAGCCAGCGGATGTCATAGTCCCCGTTGAGGAAGTCGGGGGCGGCGATGAGGCGCTGGTGCAAGGGGATGCTGGTGTCGATGCCGCCGATGACGAACTCCTCAAGCGCCCGCCGCAGCCGCATCATGCATTCGTTGCGGCTGGTCCCATGCACGATCAGCTTGGCGATCAGGCTGTCGTAATTGGACGGCACCTGATAGCCGGAATAGAGCGCCGAATCGACCCGCACGCCGAGGCCGCCCGGCGCGTGGTAGTCGGTGACCCGGCCGGGCGAAGGCATGAAGGTGTCCGCGTTCTCGGCATTTATCCGGCACTCGATGGCATGGCCGTTGAAGACGATCTGGTCCTGGGTGAAGGGCAGGGGCGCGCCGGTGGCGATGCGGATCTGCTCGCGCACCAGGTCGATGCCGGTGATCATCTCGGTCACCGGATGCTCGACCTGCAGGCGCGTGTTCATCTCGATGAAGTAGAAGGCGCCGTCCTGGAACAGGAACTCGAT
>JAREAF010000378.1 GCA_029240475.1 Rhodospirillales bacterium
GAAGCGGGCGCGCCACATAGCGCCACGCTCCGGCATCGCTCACCGAGAAGACGGGCCGCCAGCCGCGATACTGCTCGAGCGCGCGGAGCGAGCGGCGCAGATTGTCGGCCACGTACCAGGCCTCGCCGATCCGGATCAGCAGCACCGCGTGAACCTCGCCGCGCATGCGGCTGGTCATGACCGTCAAACGAAGCTGATCGTCCGAAAAGCCCAGCGCGCGCAACGCCATGTATTTGGCGATGGCATAGTCTTCGCAGTCGCCGCCTTGCTTCCAGAAGGAAAAGGGCGTCTGCCAGACATCGTTGCGGCCGAACTGCCGGCGGTCCTCCCGGTAGGGCCGCGCATTCACCAGCCAGTGGACGGCCTCGGCCTGCTCCAGCGCGGGCGCCTCCGTTAGATCCTTGATCCCGCCCGCGATGTCGGCGGCCGCCGGCGCGCTGCAATCGCCGGACAGCAAGCACCGCTCGACCGCATGCGCCTCTTCGCTGATCTGCGCGCGCACCAGCTGCCACTTCGGAAAGTTCGCGCCGGTGCGCAGCGCGAGCTCCTCGTAGCCGGCAAAGGTCTGCCCGGCCATGACGGGGCTGGCTGCGCCCGCCCAAGAGAGCGCCGCCAGCATTGCTGCTGCAAGAAAGGAAATCGCCCGCACCGGTCCCCGCCCCCCAGCGGCCGTGATGACCGGACGATGATCGACCCGCCTATATTTGCGTCCTCTAAAGGATCGTGCCTAACGCGCTGTTAACGGTTCGGAACCAAGGGTTAGCGGGCTATTCCCCACAGCGCTCCCGCGGACGGGCCGACCTGCTCGAGCCGGTCGTCTGCTCGGGTGCGGGAAATGCAGGGAGCCTCTGCGCACCCCAGGCAAGGCGCACGCGCGGTTTCGTGATCGCCGTCAGCGGGTGCCGCTGCACTCCGGCAGGAAGATAAAATTGTTGAAGGCAGGGCCCCGCCAGATCGGCGTTGCCCGCCCGGCGCCGCGCGATCTCTTGAAGGCGCGGATAGGCCGCAACTTCCCGAAGGAGAGAAGGAAGCCGGCATAGCCGCGCCGGCGGAAGAAGCGGAAGACGGCCCATGGCGAGCTAGGATTGTGGCGCCGCTCCGCTTCGATGAGGAAGTTCGGCCGATCCCTCTCGATGATTCCTTCCGCGCCGCGCAGCACCGCCAACTCGTGGCCCTCCACGTCGATCTTGACGAAGCCGACCGCAGGCAGGCCGAAACTGTCGAGCGTGCGCGTCAGCACCGGCAGCTCGCGATGCCGAGACGCCGTGCAGAAGCGGTTCCGCCCGGATATGGAAGAGCGCCCGAAGCGACGGATGCCGCCCGTGACCGGCACCCGCATCACCGCCGATCCGCAACGATCCGAGAGAGCGAAGGGAAGCAGCAGGTAGGGCCTGGTGCGGGCGGCTTCGGGGCAGGGATGGAGATCGGGATTGGGCTCGAAGGCGATGGTCCGCGCGCGCCCGAAGCGCGCCATCTCGAAGGCGTAGGCGCCCGAATGGCTTCCGACATCGACCGCCACACCACCCGGACGCAACAGCTGCGGTACCAGGCGCAATTCGGGCTCCGCAAAGGCGCGCAACCGCCGAAACGCCGCGAGCTTCATGCACTGAGTGCATGCGAGCTCGTGCGGGAGCGCTTGCACGGGGGCCGCAGAGCGCAGTTTCTGCCATCGGTCTGAGATCATTCCGAGTGAAATTCCGTGCTTTTTCCGGCTAGTGCGCAGCCGGTCGGGGCCAATGCTGGGCAACAGCAGCTCTGGAATGCGGTTCCGGGCGCGCCGTACCCGGCAGACTGGCAGTCAGTCTTCTTCGATGACCCCGACCCTGTGCCGATACGAGAGCTCGCCGCCATACCATCCGGTGACGCCCAGGATCGCCGCCACGATGGCGGACAGCAGGATACCGCCCGGCAGTACGGCCTCGCTCGCATCGGGCAGGCGCAGGAGCCAGCTGATCGCGGAAAGCAGGATCGCGGCCACATTGCCGACCAGATGGATCCAGGCGGCGCGGTGTTCCCGCACTCGCGGGATGGTGAGGAAGTCCGTGAGACCGGCTGCGGCCGCGGCAATCCCGGTGAGCAGCCCGGCTCCGATCAGCCACAGCGACGCCCGCGCCCAGAATGCATCGCCCGTGAACCAGAAACCGATGTCGCTGCCGAGCGCCGCGATCAAGAGCCCGATCGGAAGCGGGACGAGCATCGGGTGGATCGGGTGACGGGCAATTGCCGCCGTGCTCTCCACGGCCCTCCCGTCCCTCGACTTTGCGCTGCCCGTCCCCGTGTGCGGATCAGTCTTCATGGCGCGCCCTCAATTGCTCATTGGACCATTCAAAAACCCAGAGGCGGGTCAAACAGGCACCGCGTCTGGCCCTGGCGCTGGCCGGTGCTGTAGTGACAGCGCCAGAACGTGCCGTCCTCGCTGGATTCGATTTGCGGGTCGCTCCAATCGAAGATCTCGCCCGTCTCAAGCACCGTGTAGGACCCGTCCGCGTTGCGGCTGACGTCGCCGATGGGGATCCGGACGCAATCCTCCTTGCCGCAACACCGTCCGAAATTCTGCGCGATCCACGCGCCCGCCCAATCGGCCGGATGCTCATGATTTCCGCCGCTGTATCCCGAGATGGGGTCGTCCGGCTCGGTAGCTGAAGCTTGAGAAGAGGACGCGAAAAGCAGCGGCGACAAAAGCAGCGCGGTCCAGCTTGTCCCAAGCGCTCTTTCGCAGCAGGGAAACTCGATCCGGCAAGGCCTTTGCGAGACAGCGCGACCGACTGTCGGCAGAACGCCTGATCACCGCAACGCGTCCAGTTTCACACGCGCCCACACCGACTGGTTGAGCGCCCTCGTTTGCGGAACGGGTAAAGCCGCGCGATAGTTCCCGGCCCGGTGCCGCATCTGCGGCTCGGAGTGGCACAGCATAGCTCCGAGGACTAGCTGGCCCCGCGACCCGACCTAGATTAGCGGGGTGCTTGCGGCAGGTAGATTTTCTTCATGCGGCTCGGGGACGCATTCGTGCAATTCATCGAGGGCGTGGCAGGCCTGATCCTCGTTGGAATCGCCGCGACTGCGGTGCTGATCCTGACCTGAAGCGAACCCGGGCTCGGCAGCGGCTCATTCCTGTTCGCGCCGGCGGCCCACGCTCGCGCGCAACGCCTGTTGCAGGCTGGTCGGTCGCCCGTGCTTCTTCAGCAGATCGGCGAAGGCCTCGTCGGCCAGCTCCTGAAAGCTCTGCATCCGATCGCGTGCGAGCAATGTCAACGCCTGCAGCACATCCGGATCGAACCCGACCAGCTTGCGGCTGGCCTCGGGCTTGGCCGCCCGTTCGCCGGCCGTCGGCCGGCGCCCGGCGCGTCCGGTCGGACCGGGAGCCGCCCGCCCCTTCTTGCTCGTACGGGCCATGCCGAGACCTGCTCCTTCCAGGGTCACGTTGGATGTAGCGTTGCAGCCAAGCGGCGCGCACTGCTGTTGCGCAACCGCTCAGTGGAGGATAGGCGAGGGCTCATGCGGAGGATCGCCGCCGTTCCCATCGCTTGGATTGCATTGGCGGCAGCGCTGCCCGGATGCGTCGGCGACGGGGATTCCGCCCCCAACGCGGGCCCGTTGCGGAGCTTGAGCGGACAGGAGGTCCGGCAACTCCTCGGTGGCAACACCTTGGTCGGGCGCGATGGCGCGGGTCCATTCTGGATGCACTATCCCAGCGAGGATACGGTTTGGGGGCTCGCCTCCAACGGCGACGTCGATATCGGCCGCTGGTGGGTCTCGGGCAATCACTATTGCCGGTCCTGGCGGCACTGGAGCAACGGGCAGGAGCAGTGCTGGCTGTTTGCCACCGACGGTTCGGACGAGCTGCTGTGGATCGAGCCGGACGGCCGATCCTCCGGAAAGAGCACCATCCAGGCGGGCAATACCATCGGCAGGCTGACGCGGTCGCAAACCGCCGCGGCCCTGATCGGATCGGATTCGCTCGCGGACGGGAGTGCGCCCTATGGCGAGGAGGTCCCGGTCGACGCTTCGGGGACTGTTCTCCTGGCCCGGTATGTCGGCAACCGCGCCGACAACGGGCAGGGCGGCGGGACCGATGCCGGGGCCGGGAGCGGCGGCGGCGGTGGAAGCTCGGCCGGTGGCGGCAACGCATCGGGGGGAAGCGGCTCTGGAGGGAGCAGCAGCTCGGGCGGGGGCGCAAGCAGCGGAAGCTCGGCCGGCGGCAGCGGAGG
>JAREAF010000379.1 GCA_029240475.1 Rhodospirillales bacterium
TTACGCCGAAGGCAGGTCGGCCCGGCGACGCGATCGGCCAGCGCGCCCCCGCGTGCGCGCCGAAGCCGTGGCGAAGGCGGGTCCGTTTGAAAACGTGCCGCAAACGGTCCCATCCCCGTTCGCAGGGATTCGCCACTGCCGGAGCGGCAAACCCAGAGGCCGACCCTGATCAACGCTCGGTGTACGGCCAACCCCAGCGAACGCGGGCATCGTCAGGCCGGCGCCGGAGGCGCGTTTTTCCGCGCGTCCGGCCGAGGCGTCGCCGGGCCGACCGGCCTTTGGCGTCCTTCAACCCGCGCACCAAACGAGCCCTGACGCAGCGGCAGTTACCGCGGCGGTGCGCTCGATCTACATCCACACGAAAGCCGCAAGCGGCCTGGCTTCAAACTCCAAACGAAGCGCTGCTCATCGAGCGCCGACCGGCTTTCCCCGGCGCTCGGACCCGCCGCTGGTGGGAGGCACCTTGCGGCGGTACTGATCGAAGAATCGATTGCAGGCCTTGCGGAAGCGCTCCGAGAGCTCGCGGCCGGCGTCGCCGGGCACCGGCCCGAGCCGGCTCCACGAGCTCTGCGCCTGGCGGACTTCTTCGGCCATCGCCTTCCATTTCGATTCTTCCCCGGCGCGTCCGCCGATCGTGTTCGACGCGAGCGCCTCGCGGAGCATGCTGGCCAGCGCCTGTGAACCGGCCGCGGTCGGCTCGGCCTCGGTGACGAGCCCTTCCACTTTGACTACCAGCTTCTCCATCCGAGTGCGGTTGGACTCGATGTCGAGCTCGGTGCCCTTGAAAGCCTCCGGAGCGGCAGCAGTCAGCCGCTCGAGCGCCGCGACGAATCGCGCGCTCAATGGATCGGCCCCCTGACGGACGACCGGCGTGGACTGATTCCACCGGGTGCGGAGCGAGCGCACCCGCTCCAGGAGTGGTGCGCCTTCAGCCGCCGGTTCGGCGGCAAGCGTTTCGATCTCGCTGACCAGCGCCTCGCGATCGGCTTGCTTCGTTTCGAGCTCGATCTGGTCGCGCCGCTTGTAGCGATCGAAGAACGTGTCGCAGGCCGCGCGGAAGCGCTGCCAGACGACCTCCGACTTGTTGCGGCGAACCGGTCCGCTGGCCTTCCAGTCCGCTTGCAGCCGGCGGATCTCCGCCGCCGCCTTGTCCCAGTCGGTCGAGGTCGAGAGCTCCTCGGCTCGGGCGATGAGCGCTTCCTTGTGCGCCAGATTGGCGGCCCAGGTCTCCTTGCGCTCCGCGAGATCGGCATTGCGTCGCGTAAAGAATCGATCGCAGGCCTCGCGGAAGCGCTTCCAGGTGTCGCGCGTGTCGTGGCGCGGCACCGGGCCGATCGCCTGCCACTCGGCCTGGAGCTTCTTGAATTCTTCGGCCGTCTTCATCCAGTCGGTCGAGTCGGCGAGCGCCTCGGCCCGCTGGATCAGCACCATCTTGTGTTCGAGGTTGGCCTTGCGCTCCTCGTTCCGCTGGGCAAAGAACACGCGCACCTGCGCCTGGATGGGATCGGCCGCCTGGCGATACCGATGCCACAGCGCCTGCGCCTGCGCGCGCGGCGCGTCTGCCGCGGTCTTCCAGCGTTCCTGAATGTCATGCAGCTCTTTGGCGGCATGATCCAGGTCTTCGGGCTTCAGCAGCTCGGGCGCGTCGAACGGGTACTTCGCACGGAGCGCCTCGGCCTTCGCGATCAGCTCCTCCTGCACGGCGGCATTGGCGAAGCGCTTCCACTCGTCCATCTCGCGGAGCTCGTGGAGTCTCGGGCCGATCACCCCCTGGGCTTCTCTCAAGCGCTGGACGAACGCCTGCTGCTGGTCACGCGGGACCATGGGAGGCGCCTCGATCGCGTTGCGCAGGTCGCGGGCGATGCGGTCCGCTTCACGGAGCGTCAGGTCTTCGGCCGGGGCACGTTTGGTGGCCCGTTCGATCAGCTGTTCGGCGCGCTGCACCTGCTGCCTGACCGTTCGCTCCGCTGCCGCGCGGCGTTCTTCGTCGCGCGCCCGCATCCTGGCCTCGGCTGCCGCATACTGCTGGGCCACCGGTTCGTCGACGTCATCGACCTGCGCGCGCAGTGCCTGCCATTCCGAGGAGATCCCCCTCCACGCCTCCGAGGAAGTGTCGTCCTGCGAGGCGGCGACTTCGGCTCCCGCCGCAACCTCGGCCAGCCGCATTGCGACCTTCTGCAGTTCCTCGCGGCGCTGATGGCGATCTTCGGCCCGGCGGCACGCCTCCTCGAACCGCGCGCGTAGCGCAGCGTCTTCGGCGGAGAGCGGCGACTGGAGCGCCATGCCTTCCCATTCGGCACGGGCGATCTGCAACCGGACCGCGGCATCCTCCCCGCGCGCCTGCTCCACCTTGTCACAGATCTCGGCGCGCGCCGCCGCCAGCGCCTCGCGCCGTTCGGCTTCGGCCCGGCGTTCCGCTTCTTCGCGCTCGATCTGCTCGATCCCCTGCCTGGCCTGGTCCACGAGCGCTCCGAATCGTGCAGATGTGTCGGGGTCGAGCTCGAACGTTCCGTCTCCAGTGACGATGCCCCATTCGGCTTCGGCGTCGGCGAGCTGGGCGGCGGCGGCCGAGGTGCGAGGGGCGGCGGCCAGCGCTTCGACCCGCGCCACGATCTGCGCGACGCGCTGCTGCCACTGTTCGAGGGCCGCGCGTTTCGCGGCTTCTGCATCGTCCATCGCCTGGAGGATCGCGCGGGCGCGCCTGGCGACCGATCGGCTCTTCGCGCGGTTCGACAGCCCCTCGAGCAGTTCGCGCGGATCGCCGGCATCAGCCGCTTCCAGGCTCCGCTCGAGTGCCGCGATGCCGGCCTCCTTGTGCTCCGTCCTGGCGGCGATGTTCTGCAGCTCTGCTGGATCGGCGATGCGCGCCACGGCCTCGAGCGCCGTCTGCGGATCGGTCGCGTGCCTCGCGACGCTGCTCAGGAGCCTGGTGTCGTGGATGCGTCCGAGCGCGGCTGTTCGTACCGTGTCGTGCGGCGATGACTTGGCGATGGTTGCGAAGTGCTTCTGATCCTCGAGGCCGGCGAGCGCCAGGGCGGCGCTGGCGTCGGTCGGCGCCTCGGCGGTCGCAATCCCCACCAGCCGTTCCGCATAGTCGCGCCGCAGCTCCTCGTCTCTTTCGGCCCGGGCGAGCTGCACGACGTCTTCAACGCCGATCAGGCGCGCACCGGCCGCGCGGCGCACGCGCACGTCACTGTCTTCACGCGCGAGCTCCCGCAGATCCTCGACGTGCTCTGCATCGTCGGGAATCGTCGATACGGCTTCGGCTCTGACTGCCGGATCCGCGTGCTTCCACCTGGGCTGGGGCTTGAAACGATCGAGGAAAGACATTGAGGGGCCTTCAATCGGCGGACCGATGGTCGATCGATCCGTCGATTCGGATTACGTGTTAGCGTCTTGCGCGAGCCACTCCGCGATCTGTTCGCGCGTCAAACGGTGATCGTCGTTCAGGTGCACGATCATCGGGGCCAGCGGGAGCCGCTTCTTGCAGCCCTGCGGGCATGTCTTCACGACCTGGTCGAGGCATCGGAACAGCCGCTCGAGGTGATCCGGCACCAGCTTGCCGTGATGACGGGGCAGATGGTACACGCCCTCGTAGACGGCGCCAAGTGCGCACGACCCGCCCTTCTCATCGAAGTAGCTGCCGAAGCACTGATGGCCGTGAGTCGAGCCGGCGCGGATGAACTCCGCCAGCTCCTTCTGTTCCGTTTGCAGTTCGCTCGCCATCGCCAGCCTCCCCGCGCCCCGCCGCGCGCCGCGCGATCGCCGAAGGGACGTATTGTAGCCCACCGGCGCGTTGACGCACCCTCATTGCGAGACCTAACATGCAGGAAACGGCCCGTACCGCCGGCCTCGTTTATGGGGACGAAACGACGTCCTGTGGTGTTGGATGCGCCTTTCCGTCCATGCGGTTCAATTGCCCGGATTCGAACATGTTCATCGCTGCGATCATTTGTTTCGCTTTTGCAACCAGCGCCGCCGGCCAGACCCCTCCGCCGGCCGCTCCCCCGGGCAAGACCCGAGTCCAGGTACCGCCCCTTCAGGCCCCGGCACCAACCCCGGCGCCGGGCAACCCTCGGCCAGGCGCACGGTGTAGTCGGCGACCCCGTCGTGGGCGGGGTCGGCGCGCCCGTGCACGAGGGCGACGCGGAGGGGGCTCACCCGGCGCCGTTACCCGGAGCGCCGGGCGGGCAACCGCGCT
>JAREAF010000380.1 GCA_029240475.1 Rhodospirillales bacterium
GAAATAGATTTGGAGAGCGTAAGCGAGCGCGCATCCCCAGGCCTCGATCAGCGTAAGTACGCCACCGTCGAGAGCGGCGTCGAAGACGCCATCCGCCGTCGGCACCAGCCTATCGGCGATAACCACCTTCTTGGCCAAGCCGATCGCGAATACGGTGAGCCCGATGGAGAAGTCGTCCAGGTTGAATCTCAGCGCGGCGGTCTTGCGCAGCTGAGGCATGACCTCGGCATGATGGACGATGGGTCCGGCAATGAGCTGGGGAAAGAAGCTGACGAAGAACAGGTAGTGGAGCGGATGATGCTCCTTGACGACGCCGCCGTGCGAGTCGACCAGATAGGCGATCTGCTGAAACGTGTAGAAGGAGATCCCGAGCGGCAGCACGATCTGTGGAACGGTGAACGGGTCCCCCAGAGCCGCATTGGCGGTAAGCGTGATGAACGTCAGATATTTGAAGTAGCCGAGCAGAACCAGGTTGCCAGCGATGCCGAGCGCGAGCAGGCCGCGGCTGGGGCGCTCCTGCAGCTTGCGGCCGATCAGGTAGTTCGCCGCGATGGAGCCCAGCAGGACCGGCACGTCCTCGATCCGCCAATAGCCATAGAAAACGATCGAGGCGAAGGCCAGCCATGCCAGCGCCGCCCTCGGCGAATCGCGGGCGGCGAGGAGGAACGTCACCAGCAGCGTGATCGGCAGGAAGACCGCGATAAACGGAATCGAGTTGAACAGCATCTCGTCTCACCCGCGGGCGAGCTTGCGTTCAATGAGGGAGGCGAGCTCCCCGACATTGCGCAGGCGCTCCAGCTCGGCGGTCATGAACTTGATGCCGAACGTCATCTCCGTCGCGACGATGATGTTCACGTGCGCGAAGGAATCCCATTCGGGAATGTCCTCGGCCGTGACCATGGGATGAAGCTCGAGATCGTCACGGTCGAGGACGTCTCGGAAGATCCGCGTCAGCTCCGAATAGATCTGCTCAGACATCGACCCTTAGCGCCAGAAACGGCGATCGCCAAGCGGGCAGATCCGTCCGCAGGTCGAGCCGCCAATCCGTAGCGCCCCCCTCTCCCTCCGACACCAGGTTGAAGCCGAGCTCCGCGTAGTGATTGCGCACCAGACCGTTGCGCGCCGTCGGCCGGTAATGGCCGAGGAGCGCGTTCGCACCCGCCTGCCGAGCGAACTGCGCCAGCGCATCGCGCATCGCATGCTCGATCCTGCGCCCTAGCACGCGGCAGCTCATGACCCAGGTCTCAATATCGAGAACCGGATCGCCGGGACCGCCGAGCAGCCGGCCCGCGGCGACGGTGATGAGGCCGCTGTCCCCGAACTTGTCGCTGGCGCGTCCCGTGAGCACGACCATCGCGGGGTCCGCCGCGAAAGCCGCCATCTCCGCTTCGTTCGTGCGCCGGGTGGTCAGGTTGAACTGGTTGGTCTTGTTCACCAGCTGCGTGGCGCGCTGCAGCGCCACGGAATCGAGCCTGCGAATCTCGAGTTCCATTCCGAGGCTGTCGAGAAAGGCCTCGATGTCAGCCGCCTTCTCCATCTCCGCGCGCCGGCTCTGGTCGGCCGCGTAATGGCGCGTGCGCAGGACGTCTTCCTGGGTGAATGCCGCGGCCTCGAACCAGCCGGAATCGGAAAGGCACTCGACATAGCCCTCGGCGGCGGGCGGCACTTCGGGAACTGCGACCTCCGGCAGCGTGTCGCGCACCAGCGCCCGTTCGGCCGGGTTGTCGTCGAAAAAGACCAGAGCGTCGAGGCCGAATTCGAGCTTGCGCGCGATCCGCTGCAAGGCGGCCGGCTTGTCTCCCCAGTTCGCCTCGAAGACGGAGATGTCCTCGCGCTTCAGCACCATTTCCGGATGGCGCTCGAAGGCCTCGAGCGCGATGGCCGGATCGTTCTTCGAGCTGGCGGCAAGCACGATGCCGCGACCCGCCAGCTGCTTCACATAGGATTGGAAAGCGGCATAGGCCTCACCCTCGGGCGTGCCCTGGCCCAAGCGGATCCCTTCGAGCCCATCGTCACCGATCACGCCGCCCCACAGCGTGTTGTCGAGATCTAGGACCAGGCATTTTCGAGCGTGGCCGCGCGCGGCCATCAGGATTCGCGCGAGATGATCGGCATAGAGGGGCGCTTGCGGGGGCGCGATCTCCTGCTTTGCCTGGTGCCATCGGGTCGGATCGAACAGCCGCCGGGCTCCAAAGCGCGCCGCGAGCGCTTCCAAGTCGAACACGAGCACCCGCTCATCCTGCGCGGCTTCGCGGATGGCGCCATTCAAGGCCCGGATCATCCAGGACGGCGCACCCGCCGTGACCGCGTCCAGGTGGCCGAACAGGGCGGGCGTGCGGTCCAGAACCAGCTGTTGGATCACCGTGCCGCCGGACCGTTCCCGCGCGACGCGCCACAGCTGCGTCAGCTCCGCTACGGCGCGCTCCACCGAAGCACGGGCGCCGCCCCGATCCGCGGGGTCGGTCCGCGGCAGGATCGATGCCGCGTCGAAGGCGATCAGCACGAAGTCGCTGTTCGCGATCGTGGTGTCGGCCGGATCGAGCACTTCCTGCCGAACCATGCCATAGGCGCCGGTCGTGCAATCGAGCAGCAGTCCGCGCCGCAGGCCGGCGACCCGGATGGAGGGCAGGAGGTGATCGACGGTGCTGGATGAAAGCAGAGCGATCCGCGTTCGAGCCAAATGCTCCGGCGCGGCGGACGGCTCCTCCGAGATCGAACGGGTCAGCTCGCGATCCAGCAACCCCGACTGCAGGAAGTCCAGCCTGGTCTGCGCGAGCGCAAGCAGGCCCGCGAAGCGCCGCCCCGCATCGCGCTCCCCTCGAACGAGCCGAAGGCTGCCGCTGACATCATCGATCGCCGGCAGCCACTCCAGGCCGAACCCTTGCGCCAAATGGCTCAAGGCGCCCGCATGGTCGGCTCGCGCCGATTGCATCGGTCGGCGGACGGTGATCGCCAAGTGAAAGGCCCCCGGACCTAATTACCCGCCCCCGCAGCAGGCACCCACGAAAACGCCTTGGTTCGGGAGGGGTTCCGGTCGCCGGGCCGTGGCCAGCCGATTGGGTCCACGGGCATTACTGGAAAGAGCTTTCCTCCTCCGAAAAGCCCCTACTGGCCCTTGCGGAGGTGCACCACCGCCGTTCCGTCGGCATAGACGCGCTGCCAGCCGGGCAACCCGTCGAGAACCGCGATGGCGGGGGTCCCCGGCTTCAGCATGGTCCAGCCGATCGCGTGGCGTTCCAGCAACTGCTCCAGGGCGCCCGACCGCGCGACACGCGTGGCTTCGAGATATTGGGAGATGAAGTCGGCGCCATATAGATCAGCGCGTCCGTCGATGAAGACCGGCACGTGCTGGGCGATGAGGAAGCCGCCGAAGTCGAATGCGTTCAGGACCGGCCGCTCCGTGACGCCGGCTGCTTCCGCGGCGCGCAAGGCCGCCGCCGGCGCGACGGTCGGAGGCGGCGCCGGCCTGACGAGGCTTGCCGCGATCACGGCAGCCGCCAAGGTGATTGGCGCAAGCGCGCCGACCGGCAGTCCGGAGCCGTCGAGGCGCGGGCCTTGACCCGGCTGAATCCGCTTGAGCCACTGGCCCAGTGCGGGAGCCATGGCCAATGGCGCCACAAGGCCCAGGAGCTCGCCATGCCGGTGATGCGCCAGGGCTAGATGCAGGAGCCCGAGCAGCAGCACGAGCCGGAAGAAGGGCAGCTTGAACTGGCCCGCGAGGCCGAGCGCCACAATGGCCAGCAACGTCAATTCAAGCCCCGAAACGCGGCTGAAATCCGAGGGCCGCCACTCGGTCAAAGCGGCGACGAATCCACCGCCGTCCAAGAATCCCAAGGCGAAAGCGATGCCTGCCGCGGGGTGATGGGGAGTGAGGAAGCTCGCCAGGATGGCCGTCAGGAGGAATCCGGCCCAGCCTAGGGCCGTGGACCGGCGAGCGGCGGGCTCGGATGCCCAGATCGCCTCCGCCGCAAAGAACAAAGCCAGAGCCAGGCCGAAGACATACCCGCCGTGAAGATTGGCCCAGAGCGCCGGGATCGCGGCCCACCCGTAATGCGGTGCGACGCCTCGTTCGACCGAGGACACCAGCGCATGGACCCACAGCACCAGAAGCGGCCAGGCCAGCACGTGCGGCCGCGCCAGGAGGTGCTGCGAGGCCACGCCAAAGGCGAGCACGCAGAGCAAG
>JAREAF010000381.1 GCA_029240475.1 Rhodospirillales bacterium
GAGCGGGAGCCGCAGCGCCGGCGGGAGCCGCGGCGCCGGCGGGAGCCGCGGCGCTGGCGGGATCCGCGGCGCTGGCGGGATCCGTGGCGACGGTTGTACCGGTGGATACCTCCGAGGCTGCGGAAGGCGCGGCCGGAGCCGGGGAAGGCTGGACAGCCTCCGCGGTGACCGCCGCCGTGTCCGGCTGCTCCTCGTCAGGCTCCAGGGTCCGGCTGAGGATGAGCGCAGCCACGATCGCCACGACGCCGAGCGCGCCGACGATGACAATTCGCTTCACTGGAACCGGCCGCCTTCCTCGCCGAGTTACGACTTTCGGGTCAACTTAATCCCGGAGGCTCGGCTGACGCAATTAAACTCGGATTTTTCAGAACTCGGGCTGGGTGGCCGGCGCGTCGGGATTGGGAACCCCCGGCACAGTCGCGAGATAGGCGGCTATGGCCGCGCGGTCTTCGGCGGTCAGCTTGGAGGTGGCTCGCACCACCTCCCCCATCGCGCCCCCGACCGCATCAAAGTCCGGCAAAAGCCCCGTTTCGAGCACCCGAATGACGTCCTCCCGCGACCAGCTGCCCAGGCCGGTATCCGGATCGGGCGTGATGTTCGGGGCCTTGTCCCCCTCCGGGCCGTCGACATTGCCGGCCAGCTTGCGGTCCTCATTCCGGGCCCCCAGCCAGTTGCGCGGCGTGTGGCACTCCCCGCAATGGCCAAGCGACTCGACCAGATAGGCCCCGCGGGCGGTTTCAGCCGATGCATCCGCGGCGACCGGCGGCGGCTCCGGATCGAAATAGAGCCAGCGCCACGGCCAGAGGGCCAGCCGGATGGAGTAGGGAAAGGAGAGATCGTGCGCGCGGCTCGGCCGGTCCGAGGGCGGCAGGGAGAAGAGGAAGGCCTTGATCGCGAGCGCGTCGGCATCGGTGATGCCGGCGAAGGAGGTATAGGGAAAGGCCGGATAGTAGGGATGCCCCTCCGGCGACAGCCCGCGCTTGAGGGCGCGCAGGAAGTCCTCGTCCGACCAGCTGCCGATGCCTTGTTCGGGATGTGGGGTGATGTTGGGGCCGTAGAAGGTGCCGAACGGCGTCTTCAGCGCCCGCCCGCCGGCATACTCGGCCCCATTCGGCTCGGTATGGCAGCCGACGCAGTTGGCCGCGGTCGCCAGATAGCGCCCGCGCGCGACCGCGTCCGCCTCCTGCGCGCGGCCGGAGGCGGGCGCAGCCAGGGCGAGCGCAGCCAGAACGGCCGCGCCCGCCCAGTGCAGCCACTGGCGCCGCTCTGCGTTCAGTCTTGCTTCTGCCGGAAATTGCTGTGGCAACCGCCGCAGCCGTTCTTGCCCAGCTCGCCGAAGGCCGCGGCGATGGCCTGCTTGTCGCCGCCCTTGGCGGCCTCGGCCAGTTCCTCGGCCTCCGTTCCGAGAGACATCGCAGCCTTCTCAAAACCGGGGCGATCGGACCAGATTTCCGGCTTGGCCGCCGTCTTCACCCCGTGGCTGTCGGCAAGGCTGGTCCCTTCGGGAAACAGCTCGGGAATTTTCATCGAGGTCTGAGCGATGGCGGTGGCGTGCTCGGCGACCATCGCCGCATCCCCCTCGCCCTTCTCCACGAAGCCGTTGATGGCTTTCATATGGCCGCCCAATTCCTTCATCGCCTTCTGGCGGGTCTCGATCACGTCCTTTGCACCCATGGCCGCCTCGGTCCGGATCGCCCCGGAACCGAGGCCCACCGCTATGACCAAGGCGCCTGCCGCGGCGGCAACCGCGACCCTGTTCCCGAATCTCATTTTTCTTCCTCTCATTGAAGGATCGAAAACCCGGGCCTCTTCTGGTTGGGGATCGGGGCCGCGGGAGGCCGGCATGCTAGCCGATCCCGGCGGCCGCCCAAAGAAGGCGGCCGAGTCCATCACGCGCATGTGATCGGCTGAGGGCGGCGCAGCGGTTTTAAGGCGAAATCAACCAGCCGCTTCCGAATTGTTCATGAACCGCCTACATCGTTAGGGCGTTGACCAATTCCCTCGCGAGGACGGGCTTGGGCTTCGGGCGGCTGGAAGGGCCGCGCAGCTCGAAACTGCGCTCGGAAGGGGTCGGAGGTGGCATTTGGCGGAACTATCGGCTCTCTGCGTTTATTGCGGCTCTTCGGTCGGTTTCAACCCAAGACATCAGCAGGCGGCGCGCAAGCTCGGTGCGATCATGGCCGAGCGCGGCGTGACGCTGGTCTATGGCGGCGGGCGGATCGGCCTGATGGGGGTCATCGCCGATTCGGTGCTGGCCAATGGCGGCCGGGTGGTGGGCATCATCCCGCACCATCTCGATCTGCGCGAGGTCGGCCATAGGGGGGCGAGCGAGCTGCATGTCGTCGACAGCATGCATGTCCGCAAACACCAGATGTTCGAGCTGTCCGACGCCTTCGCCGTGCTGCCGGGGGGCATGGGCACGCTGGACGAGACCTTCGAGATCCTCACTTGGCGCCAGATCGGGTTGCACGACAAGCCCCTCATCCTGGTCAACCTCGACAATTACTGGGACCCGCTCGTGGACTTGATCCACCACGCGATCGACAACGGGTTCGCCAACCGGCGCACGCTTTCGCTCTTCACGGTGGTGGATCGCGTCGAAGACATCTTCACGGCCGTCGAGCGCCAGCCCGAGCCGGCCGTTCCCTGCAAGCCCGAACGGTTCTGACCCTCAGCGCGCGCCCGCGCTCCGCGACAGCCGGGAGCCGTCCCGGCTTGCCTTGACGCGACCCCTCCCCTATGGTCGCGCCCGCTTCGAAACACCTCCTTCAGGGACGCGGCGATGAAGAAGATCAAGGTGGCCAAGCCGATCGTCGAGCTCGACGGCGACGAGATGACCCGCATCATCTGGCGTTTCATCAAGGACAAGCTGATCCTGCCCTATCTCGACGTGACGCTCGAATATTACGATCTCGGGATCGAGCATCGCGACGCGACCGCCGACCAGGTCACCATCGATGCCGCCAATGCGATCAAGCGGCACGGCGTCGGCGTCAAATGCGCCACCATCACGCCCGACGAGGCGCGGGTGAAGGAGTTCGGCCTCAAGAAGATGTGGCGGTCGCCCAACGGCACCATCCGCAACATCCTGGACGGCACGATCTTCCGCCAGCCGATCGTCATCAACAATGTGCCGCGCCTGGTGCCCGGCTGGACGCGGCCCATCGTGGTCGGCCGTCATGCGTTCGGCGACCAGTACCGCGCGACCGACTTCACCGTTCCCGGCAAGGGCAAGCTCACCATCAGCTTCGAGCCGGCGGGCGGCGGCGAGCCGATCCGCCATGAGGTCTACGAGTTCCCCGGCAGCGGCGTCGCCTTGGCGATGTACAATCTCGACGATTCGATCCGCGGCTTCGCGCGGGCCTGCTTCAATTACGGGCTCGATCTCGGCTGGCCCGTCTATCTCTCGACCAAGAACACGATCCTCAAGGCTTATGACGGGCGGTTCAAGGACATCTTCCAGGAGGTGTTCGAGGCCGAGTTCAAGGATCGGTTCCAGAAGGCGAAGATCGTCTACGAGCACCGGCTGATCGACGATCTCGTCGCCTCGGCCCTGAAATGGACCGGCGGCTTCGTCTGGGCCTGCAAGAATTACGACGGCGACGTGCAGTCCGACCTGGTGGCGCAGGGCTTCGGCTCGCTCGGCCTCATGACCTCGGTCCTGATGACGCCGGACGGCCGCACCGTCGAGGCGGAGGCCGCGCACGGCACCGTGACGCGGCACTATCGCGAGCACCAGAAGGGCAAGGCGACCTCGACCAACCCGATCGCCTCGATCTTCGCCTGGACGCGGGGCTTGGCCTATCGCGGCAAGTTCGACGGCACGCCGGAGGTGCAGCGCTTCGCCGAGACCTTGGAACGCGTCTGCATCGAAACCGTCGAAGCGGGTTTCATGACCAAGGACCTCGCCATGCTGATCGGGCCCGATCAGACCTGGCTGACGACCGAGCAATTCCTCGACAAGCTCGACGCGAACCTGAAGAAGGCGATGGCGGAGGCACGATGAGGCGGATGCTGGCGGCGCTGGCGGTGATGCTGGCGCTCGGAACAGGAGCAGCGAAAGGAGCGGACGTGGAAAACACCCTGATCATGGAGCTGACGCACGGCCGCGTGGTGATCGAGATGCGGCCCGACCTCGCGCCCAAGCATGTGGCGCAGATCGGAAGAGCACAC
>JAREAF010000382.1 GCA_029240475.1 Rhodospirillales bacterium
CTCTTCCGGTCGGTACCTGTTCATCCGAAAAGTCCCCCAACGCCTTTACCCAGACCCGTTCGCCTGACTCTTTCTTGTATTAGAGAGTCTATATGACGAGGGTATGGGACGAAGGTGGCGATTTCGTGACTCGCGCCTACAAAGACTGGGCGAAACGCGACTTTCAGAACCGCCGGTAACTCCTGGCACCCGGCCCGTCGTCTTTCCCATTGTTACCTTCCCGTTCCTCCGCTGTTAACTAATGCAGCGACGATTTGGGGGTAGAGGCCGCCATGGATGCCGCCAATCCTATGGGGACGGACGGATTCGAGTTCGTCGAGTACGCCGCGCCCGAGCCCGAGCGCCTGGGCGCCTTGTTCGAGCAGATGGGCTTCGCGCCCGTCGCGCGCCACCGCTCCAAGCGCGTGACCCTTTACCGGCAGGGCGACGTCAACTTCATCCTGAATGCCGAGCCCGATAGCTTCGCCCAATCCTTCGCGCGGGTGCACGGCCCTTCGGTCTGCGCCATGGCCTTTCGGGTCAAGGACGCGGCCGCCGCCCATGATCGCGCGCTGAAGCTCGGCGCGCGGCCGTTCCATGGCCGCATCGGCCCGATGGAGCTGAACATCCCCGCCATCCACGGCATCGGCGACAGCCTCATCTATCTCGTCGACCGCTATGGCGACCGCACGATCTACGACGTCGATTTCGTGCCGGTGGAAGGCTCCGATCCCAAGCCGAAGGGCGTCGGCCTGACGCAGATCGATCACCTGACCCACAACGTCCATCGCGGGCGCATGGATCTGTGGGCCGGCTTCTACGAGACCCTCTTCAATTTCCGCGAGATCCGCTATTTCGATATCGAGGGCAGGCTGACCGGGCTCAAGAGCCGCGCCATGACCAGCCCCTGCGGCAAGATCCGCATCCCGATCAACGAATCGGCCGACGACAAATCGCAGATCGAGGAGTATCTGCAGGCCTATAAGGGCGAAGGCATCCAGCACATCGCCCTCTCCACGACCGACATCTACGCCACGGTCGAGGGGCTGCGCGGGCGCGACGTCGCCTTCATGGACGTGCCCGACACCTATTACGAGGCGCTCGATGCGCGCCTGCCCGGCCATGGCGAGCCGCTGGAGCGCCTCCGCAAGAACCGCATCCTGATCGACGGCGCGCCCACGCCCGAAGGCGGGCGCCTCTTGCAGATCTTCACCACGACCGTCATCGGCCCGATCTTCTTCGAGATCATCCAGCGCAAGGGCGATGAGGGCTTCGGCGAGGGCAATTTCCGCGCCCTCTTCGAATCCATCGAACGCGACCAGATCCAGCGCGGCGTGTTGAAGGACGGCGCCGCCTCTCCCGCTCGGGGCTGAAAACCATGTCACATTCCTGGATTCACCTGCCGCGCAGCGAAGGCACCGCGTCCCGCCAGGCGCATGCGGACCTCCCTGCCGGAACCTACGAGCGCGAGATCGGGCGCGAGGGATTCTTCGGCCCGGTCACGCAAATGCATCACACGCACCCGCCGACCGGCTGGACGGCGTTCGAGGGCCCGCTCAAGCCCCGCGCCTTCGACGGGACGCGCATCGAGCCGACCGACGACGGGCCGTGGGGCGCGGCGCCCCTGCTGTCGAACGCGTCCATGAAGATGCGGCTGTGGCGCGGGCGGGGCCGCATGGACCATCTCGCCCGCAACGCCGACGGCGACGAGCTGCTCTTCGTCCATGATGGCGGGGGAGAGCTCTATTGCGACTACGGCCATCTCTCGGTCCGCGAGGGCGATTACATCCTGCTGCCGCGCGGCACGATGTGGCGGCTCGACACGGCCGAGCCCTTCGCCGTGCTGATGATCGAGGCGACCGGCGGGGCCTACCGGCTGCCGGAGCGCGGCTTGGTCGGCTACAACGCGGTGTTCGACCCGGCGGTGCTCGACACGCCGGCGATCGATGAGGCGTTCCGCGCGCAGCAGGTCGAGGAGGCCTGGGTGGTGCTGGTCAAGCGCGGCGGCGCGTTGAGCCGCATCACCTATCCCTTCAACCCGCTGGATGCCGTCGGCTGGCACGGCACGCTGGCGCCGGTGCGGCTCAACTGGCGGGACATCCGCCCCCTGATGAGCCACCGCTATCACCTGCCGCCCTCGGCGCACACGACCTTCGTGGGGCCGCGCTTCGTGGTCTGCACCTTCGTGCCGCGCCCGCTCGAGAGCGATCCCGGCGCGCTCAAGGTGCCGTTCTTCCACTCCAACGACGATTTCGACGAGGTGATCTTCTATCACCGGGGCAACTTCTTCTCGCGCGACAACATCCACCCGGGGATGATGACCCTCCATCCGGGCGGATTCACGCATGGCCCACATCCCAAGGCGCTGAAGGCCGGGCTTGCCGGCGCGAAGAAGGAGACCGACGAGGTCGCGGTGATGCTCGACGCGCGCGATTCCCTCGCCGTCGAGGCTCCCGCCGAGGCGGCCGAGTGGACCGGCTATGTCGACAGCTGGCGCGAGGCGCCCAAGTGAGGTTTGCCACGCTCAAACAGGGCGGTCGCGACGGCACGCTCATCCTGGTGGACCGCAGCGGCACGCGCGGGGTCGGCGCCACGCGCGTCGCCCCGACGCTGCAGGCCGCGCTCGACAATTGGGAGCGCGCCGCTCCCGAGTTGCAGGAGCTTCAGCGGCAGCTCGAGCGCCGGCGGCTGATCGAGGCGTTTCCGCTCGATGTGACGCAGCTCGCCGCGCCGCTGCCGCGCGCCTATCAGTGGGCCGACGGCAGCGCCTATCTCAGCCATGTCGAGCGCGTGCGCCGCGCGCGCGGCGCCGACATGCCCCCCGGCCTGCTCACCGATCCCTTGATGTATCAGGGCGGGTCGGACGGTTTCCTTGCGCCGACCGATCCGATCCCGCTGCAGGACGACGGCTGGGGCCTCGATTTCGAGGCCGAGATCGCGGTGGTGACCGACGACGTGCCGATGGGCGTGACGCCGGAGGAGGCGCGCGCGCATATCCGCCTCATCCTCCTCGTCAACGATGTCTCGTTGCGCAACCTCGTGCCTGCCGAGCTGGCCAAGGGCTTCGGCTTCTTCCAATCGAAACCGGCTTCGGCGCTCGCGCCCTTCGCGTTGACGCCGGACGAGCTGGGCGAGGCCTGGGACGGCGGCAAGCTCGGCCTGCCGCTCGTCGTCACGCTGAACGGCAACGAGTTCGGCCGGCCGAACGCGGGCGAGGACATGCAGTTCGACTTCCCGCGCCTGATCGCCCACGCCGCCAGGACGCGCAGCCTCGGCGCGGGCAGCATCATCGGGGCGGGCACCGCCTCGAACCGGGATCCGACGGCCGGATTCGCCTGCATCGCCGAACGCCGAGCCGTCGAGACGGTGGAGCTCGGCGCGGCGCGCAGCCTGTTCCTGCAAGCCGGCGACCGGGTGCGGATCGAGGCAATCGCCGCCGACGGCTCCGCGCCCTTCGGCGCGATCGAGCAGGAGGTGGTGCGGGTCTCGGCCGGCGGCACCCTCTGGCCCGAGCCGCGCTTCCGCGCGGCGGCGGATGGGAGGTAGAGCCGCGCCCGAGAGCTGTTTAGCGGGGCATTGATGTTCAGCTCGAGCGTGAGGCCGGGCAGCTGTATCCGCGCGGTGCGGGTCTGGTCCGGCGCGATGCTCATCTCCACGAGGTGCCTGCCGCCCCCCAGATTTGTCGTCGTGAACTCCGGCGGCTCCGATCCATGCCAGCTGGTTTGATGCAGCAACGGGCTAGCCGGCTCCGAACCTCGGCCTGGGAACAGCTCGTCCGAGAGCTCGTCGCGAAAGGCGCGCGGCAGCACGCCGTCGAAAAGGAGATCGTCGGCCAGATCGGCCGCGCCGCGGGCAGCGCCCTCTGATGGCCCTGAACCGAGGTCGAAGACTTCACCCGTGAGGTCGTCCACCACGTCGCCGGCGACCTCGCCCAGCGCGCCCAGCCGCGACTGTCCGCCCAGCTCCGCCTCCGTGCAGAGATTGCACCAGAGCGCATCTGCGCCCCGCTCGTGGAGGAAATTCGGCGCCCACGCGTCGGCAGGAATGCCGAGCCACTCGTAGACCTCTGCGTGATATTGGCCGATCCGGTCCAACGTCACCACCTCATCGGTTTGGCGGTAGCGGAAGTCAGCGATCATCAACCGCTGCATCAGCTTGGCACGGAGCTCCGGCGTCACTTCGATGCCGT
>JAREAF010000034.1 GCA_029240475.1 Rhodospirillales bacterium
TTCCGGCAGAAGCTCCCTCCGAGGCGGCGGAGCGCTGGCGCGAACGCCTTCATGCGACGGCCGCCCCGCTCACCGAGGCGGAGGGATATGCGCTGCTGTCGGACTACGGCATTCCGGTGCCCGCCCATGCGGTGGTCGGCTCCCGCACTGAGGCGGTTGCCGCCGCCGAGCGGATCGGCTTTCCGGTCGCTTTGAAGACCGCGATGAAAGGGATCGCACACAAGAGCGAGGTGGGCGGCGTGCGGCTCGGCCTTTCCGATGCCGCGGCGGTGGCACGCGCCTACGACGAGATGGCTGCCCGGCTCGGCCCGTCGGCGCTGGTGGCCGAGCAGGTGCCCGCGGCGGCCGAGCTGGCGCTGGGTCTGCTGCACGATCCCGGGTTCGGCCCGTTCCTCATGCTCGCGAGCGGCGGCGTTTGGATCGAGCTGCATGGAGATGCCGTGCTTTGCCCTGCACCGGTCCCCGACGCCGAGCTGCTGCGGCTTGTGCAGGGGCTGAAGATCCGTCCGGTGCTGGAGGGCGCGCGCGGCGGTACGGTCACACCGGCCGAGGCGGTGGCGAATCTGATCAGGTGCCTGTCCCGCCTCGTCCAGGATCTGGGCGAGTGCATTGCAGAGCTCGACATCAACCCGGTCCGCATCAGCGGATCGCGCCTGGTCGCCGCGGACTGCCTGGTCGTTCCGGCGAACGGCTTGCACGACGGGGCCGCCCGATCTACAGATCAAGGCAACTGAGCCATCGCCCGCTTGTTGCGGGGCCTGAGAGGAACCGTTGCGCACCAGCATCGAGAAGATTCGCCGCCGCGATCTGGTGGAGGCCGCCTTCCAGACCTTCCTGGAGCATGGCGTCGGCGGCATGACGGTCGCCCGGATCGGCGAGCGCGCCGGCATGTCGCACGGCATCGTCAACTATTACTTCAAGAACAAGGACGCGCTCTTGAGCGCGGTGGTGCGCCACGCCAACTGCCTGATCATGCGCAAGGTGATCGCGCTGCTAAAGACTGCGACCACCCCGCGCGAGCGCATCTCGGCGGTCATCGCGGGCAATTTCCCGCCGGAGCTGTTCACGAAGGAGACGGCGAGCGCTTGGGTCACCTTCTACGGCGCCGTGCCCGATCATCCCGATTTCGAGAAGCTGCAGAACGCCGTGTACCGGCGGCTGCACAGCAACCTGATCTTCGATTTGAAGAAGCTGGCGGCCGATGAGGACGCCGAGCAGATCGCGCTGGGGGTGAGCGTCTGGATCGACGGGCTGTGGATGCGCTGCGCCATGGACCGCCAGGGCCTCAGCCCCGAGGACGCGATCCGCACGATCAACGAGTATGTGGACGTGTATCTGGAGCGCGCCAAGCCGGTGAACGGCCGCAATCACCGGAACGGCCGCTCGGCTCGGAAAACGGGCTAGCGCTTCGCCTGCTCCGCCCTTTTTTGAACGGCGGACGTTCCTTGCTTGATGCCCATCCAACAAAGTGGATAATCATCCAGCTTCCGCGCGGATGAGGTGATCCGATGGTCGAGATGATGTGGGCGGCGATGCTGACCCGGCCGGGTCAGCGGCTGGAGATCCGGCGGGTGCCGGTGCCTGAGCCTGGCCAGGGCGAGCTTCTGGTCAGGCTGGAGGCCAGCGGCGTCTGCCACACCGATGTCCATGTCCGCGGCGCGTCCGATTTCCCGGGCGGCGCGCCTCGGCCGCTGATCCTTGGCCACGAAGGCATCGGCAAGGTGGTCACGCAAGGACCCGGCGCCACGCGGATCCCGCTCGGCGCGAGGGTGGGGGTGCCTTGGCTGCACGACACCTGCAGCCATTGCCGCGAATGCCTGACGGGATGGGAGTCCTTCTGCGCGACGCATCGCGCGCACGGCTACACGGTGCACGGCTCGTTTGCAGAATACGCCGTGGTGAAGGAAGCCTACACCCTCGCCATACCGGACCAGCTCGAGCCCGCCGAGGCCGCGCCGCTGATGTGCGCCGGCGTGACTGCCTATGGGGCGGTGCGCAAGGCGGCGCTGGAGCCGGGCAAGCGCTGCGCCGTGTTCGGCTGCGGCGGCCTCGGCCAATATGCCATCCAGCTCGCCAAGCTCACCGGCGCCACCGTGATCGCGATCGACGCCAATCCGGCGAAGCTCGAAGCGGCGCGCGCGCTCGGCGCCGCCGAGACCTACCTGGCGGGCCCCGAGGCGGGGACGAAGATCCGCGCCGCCGGAGGGGCCGACGCCTGCCTCAACTTCGCCCCGACCCCGCGCGTCTGGCCGACCATTGCCGAGGCCATCAATCCGCTCGGCTGGATCATTTCGGTGGCCATGGTGGCCGAGCCCGTGCCGCTCGTGCTGGAATGGCTCACCTATAACGGAGTGCGCATCACCGGAACCTCGGTGGGTACGCGGCAGGAGCTGATGGATCTGGTCGCCATCGCCGCGCACCACGGACTACGCATCCCGATGGAGCGGATCGCGCTCGGCGAGGTGGATGCCGGGCTCGACCGGCTGGAGCGCGGCGAGGTCGAGGGGCGGCTGGTGATCGACCTGGCGCGCGGGCTGCCGAGGGCGTAAACAGGCCGGCCGCAGCCCATGGAGGCAAGATGTCCGAGGCCTGCCGGCTCACTGTCGCCCGCGTGCTCGAGGAGACTGCGGATGCGCGCTCCTTCGAGCTGTCGGTGCCGCCGGCGCTCGCCGACCGCTTCCGCTACAAGCCCGGCCAGTTCCTGACCTTCCTCGTGCCCGCGGAAGGCGGTGCCGTCCGGCGCTGCTATTCGCTCTGCACCGCTCCCGGGATCGACGCCCGGCCGGCCGTGACCGTCAAGCGCGTGGCCGGCGGTCGTGCCTCCAATTGGTTCAACGACCAAGTGCGCGCCGGGCAGGAGCTGGAGGTGCTGCCGCCCGCCGGCCGCTTCGTGCTGCGCGACCCCCCTCGCCCGCTCTTTTTTTATGCCGGCGGCAGCGGCATCACGCCGGTGATGGCGCTGATCAAATCGGCCTTGCGCGATTGGACGGTGCCGACCGCGCTGCTCTATGCCAACCGGGATCGCGCCTCCATCATCTTCGAAGCGGCGCTCGCCGATTTGGCCCGAGCGCATGCGGAGCGCCTGACGGTCACGCACCACTTGGATTCCGAGCGCGGCTGGGTGGCGGGCGATGAGGTCCGCGCGTTCGCGCAGCCCCGCCCCGCCGAGGCCTGGCACTATATCTGTGGACCCGCGCCCTTCATGGAGCTGGTGGAGCGGACCTTGATCGAGCTGGGGGTTCCGCCCGGGCAGATTTTCGTCGAGCGCTTCTCCTCCGACCTTCCACCCGAGCTCGCCGAGGCATTCGGCGCGGCGGAGATCGGGACGGACGCTATTCCGGCGCGCCTGCGCATCAAGCTCGAGGGGAGCATCAGCGAGGCCGAGTGCGCCGCCGGCGAAACGATCCTGGCCGCGGCCCGCCGGGCGGGGCTGGACCCGCCCGCGGTGTGCGAGCAAGGGAGCTGCGCCAGCTGCCTGGCGAAGCTCGTCAGCGGAACCGCACGCATGCGCCGCAACGAGGTGCTGAACGAGGCGGAAATCGCCGAGGGCCTGGTGCTGACCTGCCAGGCCGAGCCGACCAGCGAGGCACTCGAAGTGGAGTACTAAAGAAGACTGGGCGCCCGAGCGCCTAGTTTCGCTATGATCGGCCCCGCAGCCGGATGCGAAGGAGGGTGAAGAAGCATGGCCACTGTGTCGAAGCTGAAGACCGCCGGCGATCTCGAATGGCAGGCGCGGGTGGATCTCGCCGCGGCCTTCCGCTGGTTCGCGCGGCTGAACATGCATGAGTCGGTGGCCAATCATCTGAGCTATGCGGTGACGGCGGACGGCACGCAGTTCCTGATTAACCCGCGCGGCCGGCACTTCTCGCGCATCCGCGCGAGCGAGCTGCTGCTGCTGGACGCGAACGACGAGGACACCCTTCGCAAGCCGAATGCCCCCGACCCGACCGCCTGGTACATCCATGGCCGGCTGCATGCCAAGCTGCCGCAGGCGCGCTGCATCATGCACCTGCATCCGAAGAACGCGACCGTGATCGCCGCCCTCGCCGACAGCTCGATCCCGCCCATCGACCAGAACACGATGCGCTTCTATGGCCGCGTGGCGCAGGACGAGGCCTATGGCGGCATGGCCCTGTCCGATGAGGAGGGCGACCGGCTCGCAAAGGTCATCGGCGACAAGCCGGTGCTGATGATGGGCAATCACGGGGTCATGGTGGTGGGCCCGACCATCGCCCAGGCCTTCGACGAGATGTATTACCTGGAGCGCGCCTGCGAGACTCTCGTCGCTTGCTATGCAACCGGGCGGGAGCTGCGCATCGCCTCTGCGAACGTAGCCGCGCTGACGGCGCAGCAATGGGTCGAATATCCCGAGCTCGGCGAGGATCACCTGGCCGAGGTGAAGGCGATCCTCGACGCCGAAGAGCCCGACTATCGCAGCTGACCCGGCCTCGTGATGACCGAGGAGAGTGAGCGGCCGGAGGAGTATGGCGACGACATGGTCGCCCTGCTCCAGCTGATCTGGGGCGAAGGCTTCATGACGCCCGGCAGCGTTCCGTATATCCGCCGGACGATCGCCGGCCGCGATCTTCGAGGCAAGAAGGTGCTCGACATCGGGTCGGGCCTGGGCGGCCACGACATCGTGCTGGCGCGCGACCATGGCGCTGAGGTGGTCGGCATCGACATCGAGCCCGAGCTGGTGCGGCGGGCGCGCCGTCTGATCGAGCGGGAGGGGCTGTCCGGCCAGATCCGCAGCGAGCTGGTGGAGCCGGGGGCTCTGCCCTTTCCGGCGGAGACCTTCGACGTTATCTATTCGAGCGCCGCCTTCACGCAGATCGCCGACAAGAAGGGCATGTTCGCGGAGTGCTTCCGCGTGCTCAAACCGGGTGGCCTGCTCCTCTTCTATGACTGGATGAAGGCGCCAGGCCCCTACAGCGAGGACATGCAGTACTTCTTCAAGATGGAAGGCCTCACCTACGCCATGGATACGCTGGAGGCGCATGGCCGCATCCTGGCCGAAGCGGGGTTCGCCGATATCGAGCTGGAAGATGCGACCGAGGAATACCGGCGCGACGCGCACCGCGAATACGAGCTGCTGAAAGGCGAGCTGCGGCAGAGGATGATCGAGCTGATCGGCCCCGAGAAGGCCGAGCATTTCATCGAGGACTGGCGCTCCATGACGGTCGTGCTGGACAGGGGCGAGATGCGCCCCGGCCGCTATCGCGCCCGCAAGCCGGAGTGATGGCCGCTTAGCGAGCGTTGAGCCGCGCCAGCACCTCCTGCGCCTCCGCCATGATGGACGCGACCAGCTCGGCCGCCGACCTCACCTGATCCACCAGGCCGCAGGACTGCCCTGCGAACTGCGCCAGCTGCTCCAGGTCGCCGGTCATGTTCCGCAACGGGGAATCCGTGCTGAACCGGTAGACCGGCCGCCCCTCCTCCTCCGCGACCTGGGTGCGCGGAAAATCGTCGGGGCCGTGACCGAGCCAGCTGCCCTGCCAGCTCTCGGTCACGCTGTTCCGCAGCGTCCGGACCGGCGATTTGGGCGGCCAGTTGATGGCGAAGATGTCCGTATAGACCGTGTCCTCGGAGGCGGCTTCGACCACGCGCCGCTTGTGGCTTTCGTGTGCGAAGGATTCTTCGGTGGCGAGGAAGGCCGTTCCGCAATGGATGCCTTGGGCGCCGAGCGCCAGGGCGGTGACGAGGCCTGAGCCGCTCGCGAACCCGCCGGATGCGATCACCGGGACGGACACGGCGCGCGCGACCTGGGGCAGCAGCACGAGCGAGCTTACCGTCCCGTGGACATGGCCCCCAGCCTCGCTTCCCTGGCAGATGATCACGTCCGCCCCGGCCCGCTCGGCGACGATCGCATCGTCGAGGCGGCCCACCTGGTAGAGCAGCTTGCATCCTGCCGCCTTCGCTCGCCGGATCAGGTCCGGCCGCACCTTCCAGAAGAAGCACAGGGAATCGACGCGCTCCTCGAAGCAGGCAGCCAGCTCCTCCTCCAAGAGGGTCGGGTCGGTTCCATACGGGATCAGATTGACGCCGAACCCGCGATCGGTCCGCGCGCGCACGGCGCGGATTTCCCTGCGGATGAGCTCCGGCTTCTCGCGGACCATCCCGAGCAGCCCATAGCCGCCCGCCTGAGCCACGGCGGCGACCAGCTCGGACCGCGCGACACCGCCCATGCCGGCCTGCACGATCGGCACCGCGCAGCCGAGCAGATCGCAGACGGGCGTTTTCAATGCCGGATGGTCATGCATGACGGCGCTCACCCTCACCTCTGGCGACACCCGCCGGTCTCGCTGGATTGCATCGATTTTCCATCGAAAGCGCGTCAGGAACAGGGCGCAACAGTCGCTGTTTTCCCTCACGCGACGGATTACCAACATAGGAGCAGCCCAGCCCATGAGAAGCTCAGGACAGCGTTTCAACATGCGCGGCTTGGCGGCGTTCGCCGGAGGCGCGGCCGCAGCCTTCTTCGCCAGCCGCATGCTTCCACCCTTCCTCGCGCAAGCGGCCGGAAACGCCCGGGCGGCGGCCGGACGCGATCCGTTCGACATGCTCGCCCAGGATCACCGGATCATCCTCAGCCTGCTGGAGGCTATGGAGCACAGCCCTGAGAACGCGACCTTCACCCGCACGCAGAAGCTCTTGCAGGTCAAGCGGCGCCTCTCCGCCCACGCCCTGGCCGAGGAGGATGTCATCTATCCGATGCTCCATGACGCGGCCGGCGCGGTCACCGATGTCCGCCATCTCTACGCCGACCATGCGGAGATCAAGATGCATCTCCACGCGCTGGAGATGATGCCGAAGAACGATCCCAGCTGGGGGCGCCGTGCGGGCGAGCTCAGGGCGCTGGTCGAGTCCCATGCGCGCCAGGAGGAGGAGATCGATTTTCCGAAGCTGCGCGCAGCGCTGAGCGAGCGCGAGACGCGGCGCATGACCGGCAACATGCAACGCGAGAAGGCGCTGCTGCTATAGTCTCGCGGCGCGAGCTTTGACCCGCCAAGAGCCTGCTGGCGAGTGATCGATCAGGTCTCCCGCCGGCATGGCTCGCGCCCCACTTGCCACTTCCACTGCGGCGATTCGCATCCCCCGGCTGGATCTCGTCTATAATTCCACCGGTGCCGCTCGCGCCTCCAGCCAGCGGCCATTCAGCAACATGAGAGGGTGTTCATGATAGACATGGATCGAAGGTCCGCGCTCGCGCTCGGCGTTGCGGCGGTATCGGCGCTCGCGCTCCCCGACACCGCAATGGCCCAGACTTACGGCGCCACCGAGGGCAAGGAAGTGGGTCCCGGCGTGCGACTGATCGTGCTGGGAGAGCGGGACTCGCTGATCCCGGCCTACGGTAAGATCCGCATGCGCGACGTCGTGGTCCAGCCCGGCGCCAGCACGCCCGACACCGAAATGGAGAACGATATGGTGTGCCATCTCACTCAGGGCGAGCTGACTGTGCGGCAGAACGACAAGCAGTTCACCGCCAAAATGGGCGATGTGTGGAGCTGTAGCAAGGGCGTCAACACCGAAGGCACCCATAATGCAGGAAGCACTGTCGCGGTCATGCGGATCATAGACTTGCTCACGGCATAGCCGATCGGGTTGCAAGCATGGGGGAAGGCAAGTCCCTTCTCCCGTGCTTCCTGGGCCCGCCCGGCGCTCACGACCCCGCCAAGACCAGAAGGGCGCGCTTGCTGCCCTCGCCGTCCGCCTGCACGGTGACTCCGAGGTCGGACCAGCCTGGATCGAGCAGCGCCGATTTGTAGTCCGGATCGGCCAGCCAGCGCTCCACGAAGAAGCGGATGTCCGCATCGGTCGGCTCCCGACCGCAGCCGCCGCATTGTCCGCCCATGAGCGTCGCCGATTTCAGCCGGGACCGCTCGTCGGCCGGCAGCGACGACAGCAGTTCGGAAAGCGGCGGCAAGCCCAGCTCCGCCTCCGCCATGTCCTCCCCCTCGGCGGCGTTGCGCAAGGCGTCCGACAAACCCGGGCTGGGCTGCAGCGGCTCACGGCCGGCCCTTGCGCGTGCCGCATTGATCAGATCCAGCGCGACGGCGAGCTGGCCGGGCGCATCGAGCGCGCGCGGGACGCCGCCTTCAGCGCCCTCGCCCGGAGCGCCGGCCCCGGCAAAGGTCTGCACCGCGGTCACGTCTTGGCCCGATGCGGCGATATCGAACCCGAAGCGGTCCACGCCCGGCGAGAGGATGTTGGCGCGGTGGCCGGGGCTTCTCATCCAGCCGCGATGGAACCCCTCCACCAGCTTCTGTCCGGGGGCGCAGTTTCTGCACTGGGCGATGTTCTCGGCCACGAGCTTGCCGGCCGAGCCGCCCGCCGCGCGGTAGCGATCCATCGCCGTGCCGCCTTCGGGCGATTCATGGGCGAAATAGTTGCGCCGTAGCATGTCTTCCGCATGCGCCTGCGCCGCCTGGCTGAGTTCGGGTTCGAGGCTGAGAGGGGGCAGCCCGTGCTCCGCCCGCGAGTTGTTGACGAGATCGAGCGCGAACCGGCGCAGATCCTCCCGGGTCTCCGCCCGCGTTGCGGCGGCAAAGGAGAGCGCCAGAACCAGCATCAGGACAGCCGGCAGCCACAGGGACGGTGGGCTTGGCCGCAAATTCATGCTCGAATTCCCTCCAGCAGCAGGCCCGAGCGGCGATCACCAGAACCATCGGGCCAGAGTCGGGGTTGCCAGTCATGCGGATGTCGCTGCGCCTGACCGTCCTGACCGCGCTTCTCCTGCTCTTCGGCGGGATTCCGGCGCGTGCGCAGGATCGAGCCGTGGATCTCGAGCTCGTGATCGCGGTAGACGTGTCCGGCTCGATGGATTCCGAAGAGAAGCTGCTGCAGCGCAGCGGCTATATCGATGCCTTCCGCCACCCCGAGGTGGTCGGGGCCATCACCTCGGGCGAGCATCGCAGCGTCGCCGTCACCTATGTGGAGTGGGCCGGACCGTCCTCGCAGCGCGTGATCATCCCGTGGCGCGTCATCGACGGTCCCGACGCGGCGGCGGACTTCGCGGACAGGCTTGCCGCGGCGCCCAGCGTGCGCATGCGCGGCACTTCGATTTCCGGCGCGCTGCTCTTCGCGGCTCCGATGTTCGATGGCAATGGGTTCGCGGCCCCGCGCCAAGTGATCGACATTTCCGGCGACGGGCCCAACAATATGGGGGTGCCGGTGCTGCCCGTGCGCGACAGCGTGGTGCAGGAAGGGATCGTCATCAACGGCCTGCCGATCACGCTGAAGGCGCTCGGTTTCAGCGGGCTGCAGCCGGGCGAGCTGGATCTCTACTACGAAGACTGCGTGATCGGCGGACCGGGCGCCTTCATCGTGTCGGTGGCGGACCCGGCCCAACTGGGCGAGGCGATCCGCCGCAAGCTGGTGCTGGAAGTTGCCGGTCCCTCGCCCCGCCCCATCCCGGCCGCGCTCACCGCTCAGACCCCCCGGATCGACTGCCTGATCGGCGAGAAGACACGGCCCTCCTGGCTCGACGAGAACGCCAAATAGCGATCGCCTCCGCTCACCGGTTCAGCAGCCGGTCGACGCGGTCGAGCTCGCGGTTGAGTTCGCCTTGCCGGCGCAGGCGCGACGCCGCGTCATCGGCTCCGGATAGGCCGCGTTCCAGGCGCAGCCGTTCGCGTGCGAGCTCGTTGCGATAGGAATAACCCTGCTGCTGGCGCACCGAATTCGCCTGCGGTTCGCCCGGGACCAGATAGCGGTAGGGAGCGACCGGAGAAGGCCGTTCGTCGCCCAGCACAGGCGGCACGGAAGTCAGCGGCCAAAGGATGGCGATCACCGCGCTGCGGGGCAGGGTTCGACGGAGGCCGCGCAGTGCTCTCTGCAACATCACCAGGCAACGGGGCGTCAGCGCCAGAGTTGCGATCGCGGTCGCGCGCCCGAGCGGCGGCGCTTGGCGCGAAGCCGGGCCAAAGCTCCCTTCGGCCCGGAACACGCGCAGGAAGCCGGATCCGGTTGCGCTTCCGATCCGGCAGCCCCGCTTAAAAACCCGCCTTCACCTCCTCCCAATCCCGATTGATCTTGGTGATCACGTCGGGCGTCTGGGGCACGTAGAAGTGGCCGGACTTCAGGGTCTCGACGGGACCCTTCGCGATCCCAACGGCCGCGAGCTGCGCCTGGTCGACGCCGTCGAAGCTGTTGGGATTTGAGTGGCCGTAGCCGAAGCCGGTGATGCAGTAGTTACCGACGTCCGGCTCCAGCATCCCGTCGATGAGGTCATAAGCCTTGTCAAGATGCGGCGCATCCTTGTGCAGGACCAGGCCGCAGACCCAGGTCAGCGTGCCTTCCTTGGGCTGCGCGAACTTCACCGGCAAGCCTTGCTGCACGAGGCTGTTCGCGGTGTCGCCCCAGGTCATTGCCGCGACCACTTCGCCGGAAGCCAGCGCCTGCTCCTGCACCGTATTGTCGGAGCTGTACATGCGCACGAGCGGCCGCTGCTGCTGCAACAGCGTCTTCACTTTGGCGATCGCCGCGTCGTCGATCTTGTCGAACGGCACGCCGCCATAGATCGCCGCCACCCACCAGGTGTCCTCGGCCGAATCGATCACCGAGATCTTGCCCTTGTTCTTCTCGTCCCAGAGGATCCCCCAGCTCTCCTCGCCATTCGGCAGCTCGACCAGGTCGGTGCGATAGGTGATGGAGGTGAGGCCCCACTCCCACGGCACCATGTAGGTCTTGCCCTCGTGGCTGGACGCCGGAAGCTCCTTCAGCTCCGGGAAGAGTGCGCCCCAGTTCTTCAGGCGTCCGGTGTCGATCGGCTGGATCACGCCCGCCTCGCGCCAGCGCGGCACTTCCGCCGAGCAGGGATGGACGACATCGACCACGAAGCCCGCGCGCAGCTTCTGCAAGCCTTCCTCGGCATCGCCGTAGATCGCGAACTCAGGCAGCGCGCCGTATTTCTTCTGATAGTTGGTCTGCATGGCCGGGTCGTCATAGCCGCCCCAGGTGAAATAGATCGCCTCGTCGGCCGCATGCGCGCGCCTGAGCCCGATCGGCATCACCGCCACGCCGATCCCGAGCGCGCCGAGCGCCTTCAGGACCTCGCGGCGGTGCGCGGCGCTGCCGCCGGAAAGGAGCTTCGTCAAACTGTCCGCCATGGCTTTCCTCCGCCGTTTCCGGCGCCTCCTGTTTTCTTCGTTGATTGAACGGCCATCCAAATCCTAGACCTCGTGCAAAGCGCGGTGCAAACGCTTATCGGCCGGTCGCGCCGGACGGCGATGCTGCGGACGCGGTAGCCCGATCGTGTGAGCGGCGACATCATTCCCAGCCGGAATAGAGGTCGAGCCCGCGCTTCTTGATCTGCCCGGCGATGATCGCGCGCTGGATCTCCGAAGTCCCTTCCCAAATACGGTCCACGCGAATGTCGCGGTAGAGCCGCTCGACCGGGTTCTCGCGCATGTAGCCGCGCCCGCCGAGAATCTGCAGCGACCGGTCGATCACGCGGCCTGCCATCTCCGATGCATAGAGCTTCAATGCGCTGGCGCGAGCATGGATCCGCTTGCGGTCGAGGCCGCCATCGAGCTCGGCCGCCACCCTGAACAGCATCGATTTCGTCGCGAAGATCTCGACCGCGCTGTCGGCCAGCATGAACTCGACGGCCTGGAAATCGCGGACGGGCCGTCCGAACTGCACGCGGCCCGCCGCATGCTCGTTAGCGATCTCCAGCGCGCGCGTTGCGGCACCCAGACAGTGCGCCGCGATCTGCAGCCGTGTCTCCACAAACCAGTCCTTTGTCAGATCGAAGCCCTGCCCTACCTCGCCGAGCCGGTTCGCGTCGGCAACCGGCACCTCCTCGAGCCGCAGCTCGGCATGGTCGAAGCAATAGGCATGCATGAAGCGCGGAGAGCGCAGATGCGTCAGGCCTTCGGCCGGCTTGTCGATCAGGAAGAGCGTCGCCTTGTCGGGATCGCCGTCAACATGCGCATGCACAATCACAAAATCCGAGGCGTTCCAGGAGGTGACGAACCACTTCTCGCCGGAGAGGCGCCACATCCCGTCGCGCCACACGGCCGTGGTCTGCACCATGCGCGGGTCGGAGCCGGCGCCGGGCTCGGTGATGGCGAAGCAGCCGCGCCGCTCGCCGCGATTGCTGGGGATGAGGTAGCGCCGCTTCTGATCCTCGGTGCCGAGCTTCAGCGGGACCGGCGGACGCCACACCGCCGTCCAGAGCCCGTTGGTGGCGCGGCCGAGCTGCTCCTCGATCGCCATCTGCTCAATCATGGTGAAGCCGCAGCCGCCATGCTCTTGTGCATGATTGATCCCGGCGAACCCACACTCGCGCACGGCCTGCCGAACGCGCGGCCGCTCGGGCTCGGGCAGCTCGCCATGCTCATCCACGAGGAGTTCGAGCGGCCCCAGGACCTCATCGCAGAAGGCGCGGGCTTTGTCCGCCAGCTCCTGCGCGCGCGGGGGAAGCGTCATGTCCATGTCAGCGTTCGCCCGCCGGCACCGCCCAGCGGCGCGGCGGATTCCAGAACGGCCGCTCGACGATGCGGCAGGGCGCCTCGCTGCGCGACCATTTCAGCTCCTTCTGCACGTAGATGTCGGCCCAGATCGGGCGGCTGCCGTCGGCGAATTCCCGGTCGACCGAGGCGATCGCCACATTCTTCTTGGCCGTCGGCGACCAGACCGCCGAGGTGACCTGCCCCACCTCGCGGCTCTTGCCCGAATAGAGCAGCGCATGGGCGGCGGGCTTGTTGCCGGCGACGTCGAGCCCGACCACCCGCGAGCGTCCCCCGCCCCGCTCCCGCTCGGCGACCAACGCGCGGCGGCCGTTGAAATGCCCCTTGCCGAAATCGACCAGCTTCTCGAAGCCGAGCTCGAAGGG
>JAREAF010000383.1 GCA_029240475.1 Rhodospirillales bacterium
CCGTGGAAACGGTACATTTCCTGGAGGCTGGCCATCGCCTGGCCGCGCGCGCGGCTCTCGCCATGCACATGCTCGTAGAGATGCAAGGAGCGTGCGCGCGAGCGGTCGAACAGCCCGAGCCAGTCCTCCTGCCGATCCATGCCGTCGCCAGAGCCCAGCGTCTGCGTGAGGCGCCGCAACGCGGCCTTCGTCGCCGGCGAGAGCGACGGTTCACTCTCCAGCGCGCCGCCGATCTCCGGCAGCGCATCGATCAGCTCGGCCTCGGGATAGTCGAGCAGCGCGCCCAGGGCCTTGTAGGTGATCGCCGCCATCACACCGCCTCCTTCTTGCGCGCGGGCGCGCCGAACAGCTTGGGCTCGCTGACCCCGTGCGAGCAGCCATTGCCGAAGCTGAAGCCGCAGGAGCCCTTCAGGTCGAAGGCGTTCTCGGCATATTCCCGATGCGTGGTCGGGATCACGAACCGGTCCTCGTAATTCGCGATGGCGAGCAGCTTGTACATCTCCTCGACCTGGTTGGCGGTGAGGCCGACCTGCCGCAGCACCTCGGTGCGGAGCGTGCCGTCGACATGTCGGCCGCGCTGATAGATGCGCATGGCGAACATGCGCTTCAGCGCCAGCGAGACCGGCGCGGTATCGCCCGCCGTCAGCAGATTGGCGAGGTAGCGGACCGGGATGCGCAGCGAGTCCACATCCGGCAATTCGTCCTTGAAGCCGACATGCCCGGCCTCCGCGGCGCCCTGAACGGGCGAGAGCGGCGGCACGTACCAGACCATCGGCAAGGTCCGGTATTCGGGATGCAGCGGGAAGGCGATCTTCCACTCGATCGCCATCCGGTATACCGGCGAGGATTGCGCGGCCTGGATCCAGGCCTCGGGCACGCCGTCGGCGCGCGCCTGCTCGATGACCTCGGGGTCCTTCGGATCGAGGAAGATGCCGAGCTGCGACTGGTAGAGGTCCTGTTCGTATTCCGCGCTCGCCGCCTCCTCGATGCGGTCGGCGTCGTAGAGCATGACGCCGAGATAGCGGATGCGGCCGACGCAGGTCTCCGAGCAGACGGTCGGCTGGCCGGCCTCGATGCGCGGGTAGCAGAAGGTGCATTTCTCGGCTTTGCCGGACTGCCAGTTGTAATAGATCTTCTTGTACGGGCAGGCAGAGACGCACATGCGCCAGCCGCGGCACTTGTCCTGGTCGATGAGGACGATGCCGTCCTCCTCGCGCTTGTAGATCGAGCCGGACGGACAGGCCGCGACGCAGGCCGGGTTGAGGCAGTGCTCGCACAGCCGCGGCAGATACATCATGAAGGTCTTTTCGAACTGGCCGTAGATCTCCTTCTGCACGCCTTCGAAATTCGCGTCCTTCGACCGCTTCTCGAACTCGCCGCCGAGGATCTCCTCCCAGTTCGGGCCGCCCTCGATCTTCTCCATGCGCTCGCCGGAGATCAGGCTGCGCGGCCGGGCGGTCGGCATAGTCCGGCTTTCCGGCGCGTTCTGGAGATGCGCGTAGTCGTAGGTGAAGGGCTCGTAATAGTCATCGATCTCCGGCAGGTTCGGGTTCGCGAAGATCTGCGCCAGCACGCGGAACTTACCGCCGATCTTCGGCTCGATCTTGCCGTTGGATTTGCGGCGCCAGCCGCCCTTCCACTTCTTCTGGTTCTCCCATTCCTTGGGATAGCCGACCCCGGGCTTGGTCTCGACATTGTTGAACCAGGCGTATTCGACGCCGTCCCGGCTGGTCCACACATTCTTGCAAGTGACCGAGCAGGTGTGGCAGCCGATGCACTTGTCGAGGTTCAGCACCATCGCGATCTGGGCGCGGACCTTCATTTCTCTACTCCTCACTCGGCCGCCGCGGGCAGCGCGTCGGTCGCCGGGCCTTCGAGCCAGTCGACCTTGTCCATCTTTCGGACGATGACGAACTCGTCCCGGTTCGAGCCGACGGTGCCGTAATAATTGAAGCCATAGCTTTGCTGGGCGTAGCCGCCGATCATGTGCGTCGGCTTGGTGACGATGCGGGTGACGGAGTTGTGGATGCCGCCCCGCTGCTTGGTCACCTCCGATCCGGGCACGTTCACGATCTTCTCCTGCGCGTGATACATGAGGCACATGCCTGACGGCACGCGCTGGCTCACCACTGCCCGGCAGGTGATCGCGCCATTGGCGTTGTAGAGCTCGATCCAGTCGTTGTCGGCGATGCCGGCCTTCTTGGCGTCCGGCTCGGCGATCCAGGCGACCGGTCCGCCGCGGTTGAGCGTCAGCATCAAGAGGTTGTCGCTGTAGGTGCTGTGGATGCCCCATTTCTGATGCGGGGTGATGAAGTTCAGCACCAGCTCCGCATTGCCGTTGGGCGACCGGCCCCAGACCGGCTCCACCGTCCGCGTGTCGATCGGCGGCTTGTAAACGCAGAGCTGCTCGCCGAAGGCCGTCATCCAGGGATGGTCCTGGAACAGCTGCTGCCGGCCGCTCAGGGTCCTCCAGGGGATCAGCTCATGCACGTTGGTGTAGCCGGCGGTGTAACTGACCTTCTCGCTCTCCAGCCCCGACCAGATCGGCGAGGAGATGATCTTGCGCGGCTGCGCGGCGACGTCGCGGAAACGGATCTTGTCGTCCTCTCGCGGCAGGGCGAGATGCGCATGCTCGCGGCCCGTGGCCTTGCTCAGGGCCTTCCACGCCTTGACCGCAACGTGCCCGTTGGTTTCCGGCGCGAGGGTCAGGATCACCTCGGCAGCCTCGATCTCCGTCTCGATCTTCGGCAGCCCCTTGGTCGGCCCCTCCTCCTCGACCACGCCGTTGAGCGCCTTCAGGAGCTCGATCTCCTCGCCGGTCTTCCAGCTCATGCCTTTGCCGGAATTGCCGAGGCTGTCCATGAGCGGGCCCAGCGCGGTGAAGCGCTTATAGAGGTTCGGGTAGTCGCGCTCGACCACGGCCAGGCCCGGCATGGTCTTGCCCGGCACCGGCGCGCATTCGCCCTTCTTCCAGTCCTGCACCCCGGTCGCCTGGCCGAGCTCGGCGGGGCTGTCATGCTGCAGCGGGACCAGGACCAGGTCCTTCTCGACCCCGAGATGGCCCGGCACGATCTCGGAGAATTTGCGGGCGATGCCCTTGAAGATCTCCCAGTCGCTGCGGCTTTCCCAGGCCGGATCCACCGCCTTGGTCAGCGGGTGGATGAAGGGATGCATATCGGAGGTGTTGAGGTCGTCCTTCTCGTACCAGGTCGCCGTCGGCAGCACGATGTCCGAATACATGCAGGTCGTGGACATGCGGAAATCGATGGTGACCAGGAGGTCGAGCTTGCCCTGCGGCGCCTCGTCCCGCCACACGACCTCGGTCGGGCGGCGCGTGGTCTCCGCGCTCATCACGGCGTTCTGCGCGCCGAGCAGGTGCTTCAGGAAATATTCGTGGCCCTTGCCGGAAGAGCCGAGCAGGTTGGAGCGCCAGACGAAGAGGTTGCGCGGGAAGTTCGCGGGATTGTCCGGATCTTCCGAGGCCATGCGCAGCGTGCCGCGATCGAGACCGCGCACCGCATATTCCTTCGGATCGACGCGGGCCGCGCCCGCTTCGCGCGTCAGCTCGAGCGGATTGCGCCCCAGCTGCGGAGCGCTGGGCAGCCAGCCCATGCGCTCGGCCTTGACGTTGTAATCGATCAGCAGGCCCGGCCAAGCCCCCTTGTCGGCCAGCGGCGACAGGATCTCCTCGACCCCCAGCTGCTCGTAGCGCCACTGGTCGGTATGCGCATACCAGAAGGAGGTCGCGTTCATCTGCCGCGGCGGCCGGCCCCAGTCGAGCGCGAAGGCGAGCGGCAGCCAGCCGCTTTGCGGCCTGAGCTTCTCCTGGCCCACATAATGCGACCAGCCGCCGCCGGACTGGCCCACGCAGCCGCACATCACCAAGAGGTTGATGATGCCGCGGTAGATCATGTCCATGTGGTACCAGTGGTTCAGCGCGGCGCCGACGATGATCATGCTGCGGCCGTTGGTCTTGGCCGCGTTCTCGGCGAACTCGCGGGCGACGGCGACGACCTTGTCACGCGAGACCCCGGTGATCCGCTCCTGCCAGGCCGGCGTGTAGGGCACGTCCTCGTCGAACGAGGCGGCGACGTTCGCGCCGCCAAGGCCCCGGTCGATGCCGTAATTGGCGAGGAACAGGT
>JAREAF010000384.1 GCA_029240475.1 Rhodospirillales bacterium
GATCCCGATCAGATCCGCCCCGAGCGGATGGTGCAGCTCGCGCGGCGCTGGAGCCTGCCGGACGGCGTGCCGGTCGTGATGGCGGCCGGGCGGCGGGGCTGGTGCTCCAACGACGTGCTGCTCGAGGGGTTGGCGCGGCTGAAGGACCTGTCCTTCCGCTGCCTGCTGGTGGGCGCGGACGAGGATGCCGCCAACCGCAAGGAGCTGGAGCGCCGCATCCGGCGGCTCGGCCTCGCCGAGCGGGTCCAGCTCACCGGCGACTGCGCCGACATGCCGGCGGCCTACATGCTGGCCGATGTCGTGGTCTCCGCCTCGAGCGAGCCCGAGGCCTTCGTCCATGTGATCACCGAGGCGCAGGCGATGGGCCGGCCCGTCGTCACCACCAATCACGCCGGCGTGGAGGAACAGGTCGTGCGCGGCTGCACCGCCTGGCTGACCCCGCCGGGCGAGCCCGAGGCTTTGGCCGCCGCGATCGCCGAGGCGCTCAGCCTCACGCCCGAGCAGCGCTTCGCGCTGGGGCAGATCGCGCAGGCCCATGCCCGCGAGAGCTTCGGCAAGGAGCGCATGTGCGCGCAGACGCTTGGCGTCTATCAGGAGCTCGCGCGCGCCGACGCCTATGCGCTGGGGCCGGCGGCCGCATAAGCCCGTTCTCTTGCTCGCCTTGACTCGCGCGCCGCGCCCCTTAGAGTGCGCGACTCCCAAAATCGGCGGAACGGAAAGGGATTAGGCCTCGCCATGGTCGCGATCACGCTGAAGGACGGTTCGGTGCGCCGCTTCGACGGGCCCGTCGAAGGCACCGAGATCGCGCGCGCGATCGGGCCGGGGCTGGCCAAGGCGGCGCTCGCCATCATGGTGGATGGCGAGATGAAGGACCTCGCCCATCGCGTGGATGGCGACGCCAAGATCGAGATCGTCACGCGCGAGGACCCGCGGGCGCTGGAGCTGCTGCGCCACGATGCCGCGCATGTGATGGCCGAGGCGGTGCAGGAGCTCTATCCAGGCACGCAGGTCACCTTCGGCCCGGCGACGGAGACGGGGTTCTATTACGACTTCGCGCGCGAAGAGCCCTTCACCCCTGAGGATCTCGCCAAGATCGAGGCGCGGATGCACGAGATCGTCAATCGCGACGAGCCGATCCGGCGCTCCGTCCTGCCGCGCGAGGAGGCGATCCGCTTCTTCCAGGAGAAGGGCGAGAAGTACAAGGCCGAGCATATCGGCAACCTGCCGCGCGAGGAGGAGATCACCCTCTACGCGCAAGGCGGCTTCGTCGATCTCTGCACGGGGCCGCATCTGCCCTCGACGGGCAAGCTGGGGCACGGCTTCAAGCTGACCAAGCTCGCCGGCGCCTATTGGCGCGGCGATGCCAGGAACGACCAGCTGCAGCGGATCTATGGCACGGCCTGGCCGGACGAGAAGCGGCTGCAGGCCTATCTGACCCAGCTCGAGGAGGCGGAGAAGCGCGACCATCGGCGCTTGGGCCGCGAGATGGACCTCTTCCACCAGCAGGAGGAGGCGGCCGGCTCGGTCTTCTGGCACCCGAAGGGCTGGACCTTGTGGCGCACGCTGGAGACCTATCTGAGGCGCCGGCTGCAGGCCTCCGGCTATGTCGAGGTGAAGACGCCGCAGCTCATCGACCGCAGCCTCTGGGAGGCCTCGGGCCACTGGGAGAAGTTCCGCGAGGCGATGTTCACGGCGGAGTCCGAGGACAAGGTCCTGGCCCTCAAGCCGATGAACTGCCCGGGCCATGTCCAGGTCTTCCGGCAGGGCATCAAGAGCTATCGCGACCTGCCGCTGCGCATGGCCGAGTTCGGCTCCTGCCACCGCAACGAGCCCTCGGGCGCGCTGCACGGCCTCATGCGCGTGCGCGCCTTCACCCAGGACGATGCGCACATCTTCTGCACCGAAGACCAGATCACCGTCGAGACCAAGGCCTTCTGCGACCTCCTGCTCCAGGTCTACAAGGACCTCGGCTTCGATCAGGTGGTGGTGCGCTTCGCCGACCGGCCGCCGCGCCGCGCCGGCTCCGACCAGATCTGGGACAAGGCGGAGGCCGCGCTGAAGGAGGCGACCGCCGCGGCCGGGATCGAGACGGTGATGAATCCGGGCGAGGGCGCTTTCTACGGGCCCAAGCTCGAATTCGTGCTGCGCGACGCGATCGGCCGCGACTGGCAATGCGGCACGCTGCAGGTGGATTTCGTGCTGCCCGAGCGGCTCGACGCCGCCTATGTCGGCGAGGACGGGCAGAAGCACCGGCCGGTGATGCTGCACCGGGCGATCTTCGGCTCCTTCGAACGGTTCCTGGGGGTGCTGATCGAGCACTTTGCCGGCCGCTTCCCGCTCTGGCTCGCGCCGGTGCAGGCGGTGGTCGCGACGATCACGCAGGAGGCCGACCCCTATGCCCGTCAGGTGCTGGACGCGCTCGCGGCGGCGGGGCTGCGCGCCGAGGCCGATCTGCGCAACGAGAAGATTAACTACAAGGTGCGCGAGCACTCGCTCGCGAAAGTGCCGGTTCTCCTCGTGGTCGGCAAGCGCGAGGCCGAATCCGGCAAGGTCGCGCTGCGCCGGCTCGGGGGCGATGCCCAAGAAGTGCTTGCGCTCGAAGACGCCATCCATAGACTGGAGGCGGAAGCTCAGGCCCCGGCCTGAGGCTTCTCGTTTCGTTCGCCCGCATGGGTTCCTGCCGCTCGCGCCGCCGCTCCGGGGCGCAAGGGGCATGAGTTCCGGGTGGGCTTTGACAAAGGAGACAGCGTATCGCCAGACCGCCCTTCGACGCGACGCCCAGAATCGACGGGCCGCGCGTCAACGAGCAGATCACGGTGCCGCAGGTGCGCCTGATCGACGATGCCGGCCAGATGATCGGGGTCGTATCGCGCCGCGAGGCGCTGAACCGGGCCATGGAGGCGGGGCTCGACCTCGTCGAGGTGTCCCCCACGGCCGATCCGCCGGTCTGCAAGATCCTCGATTACGGCAAGTTCAAGTATGAGAGCCAGAAGAAGAAGAACGAGGCTCGCAAGAAGCAGAAGATCATCGAGGTCAAGGAAATCAAGATGCGGCCCGGCATCGACGATCACGATTACGACGTGAAGATGCGGGCCATGCACCGGTTCCTGGAGGAGGGCGACAAGGTCAAGGTGACCATGCGCTTCCGGGGCCGCGAGATGGTGCATCAGGAGCTGGGCCTCAAGGTGCTGGAGCGCGTGCGCGGCCAGCTCGACGAGGTGGCCAAGGTCGAGCAGATGCCGCGCCTGGAAGGCCGGCAGATGACGATGGTGATCGCGCCGAAATAGCGGCCGCCCGGCGGAGCGCCGGCCGTCCGCGCTGATCAGTGGAGGCGAAGGGCGGCGATGAGCGAACGCGAAGGGCGGGTTATCTCGCTTCCCGTCGAGGGCCGGCCGACCGAGCTCAAGGTCATCCATGTCCATGAGCGGCCCGAGGCGCCGCCCGCGCCGCCGCCGGCGCAGCCCAAGCCTTGGAACCCGCCCGTCGCGGGCGCGCTCGCGGCGGTGTTCGGCACGGCGGCGCTGTTCGGCAAGGCGACGCTGCTCCTCGCCCCGCTCGCCATCCTCTTCAGCCTGTGCGCGCTGGCGATGCGGCAATTCTCCTGGGCCGCGATCGGCATGATGACGGCGTTGGCCGCGCTCGCCACCTCGATCTGGTTCTGGACCCTCCTCGGCGCCGGCTGGCTCGCGACCTGGGTTGCGAGCTATTTGATCTAGGGCCTCGCCCCTACCCCCCTCGGCCAGTAGAGCCGCGCGCCCGGCGCGCGCACCATGCGTCCATGCCCGACGTCTGGTCGATGGTCGCAGAGCTCGACCCGGCCGCGCAGGAGCGCCTGGCCGCGGTGCTGGAGACGCGCGGCGCCGACCCGCAGCAGCAGGCGATGCGCCGGGCATTCCTGGGGGACATCCGCTTTCCTGCCCGGGCGCGCGTGCTCGAGGTCGGCTGCGGCACCGGCGTCATGAGCCGGGTGCTCGCCCGCTGGCCGGAGGTCGGCTCGGTGGTGGGCGTCGATCCCGCCCGCTCTCTTCTGTACAAGGCGCGCAGCCTCGCGGCGGGCCTCCCCAACCTCTCCTTTCAGGAAGCCGACGGCCGTTCGCTGCCCTTCGACGACGAGAGCTTCGACGCCGTGATCTTCGATTC
>JAREAF010000385.1 GCA_029240475.1 Rhodospirillales bacterium
TGCCCTTGCCGGTCCGAAAGGCATCGAGGGCCTTCGGTTCGTCGAACCACATCGACGCCGGCACGTTCCAAGCATGAGGAATGTAGACGGGGCTATCCTCGTCGGCCAGGACCAGCGCCTGCTCGGGAAGCAGTTCGTAGGTATCGCCCACTTCATGATAGGCGATGTAGCCACCGGCCGCTTGGGCGTTGAGCCATTCGAGAACGTAGCGCTCTGCGCAATCGGCCCGCGTTGCGAGTTCCTTTGCGCTCAGCGGGCCGGCGCCGGCCATGGCCTTGTAGAGGCCGAGCTTGCTGCCCACGCTGACCATCACGCCAGTATATCCGGCGGTGAGATCGCCGATGGCGCGTGTCGCGAAGGCTTCGAGCCTTGCCTGATCTATCTTTGGTTTATCCAGCATCGCACTATTCCTTCCTGGAGTTCGTTGCGTTCAGATGCGGCTGTGGTGTAGGCCCTTGGGTGGCCTGCATGACAGAGCCGCTTTTGCCCGCGATCGGTCCATTCGTGCCATTTCGGGTGCTCCCTCGTGGCGCATTGCGAAGGTCATGATGTCGAGACACACTAACCCGAACGGGTCAGTCCCGCTGCGCGTCTGCCTCGTCGCGCTGCCGGATGCCGTCATCTCGACACTGGCCGGGATCTACGACGTCATGAACGGGGTCTCGATGATGGGGATCGCCACCCGCGGCGCCAAACATCCCTTCAAGGTGGAAATTGTCGGGGAAGAGGCGGGTCCGTTGCGGCTGGCCAGTGGTATACCCATCGACGTGCAGCGTTCTGTGGACGATGTCGTGGCATGCGACATTCTCATCGTGCCGTCGGTCCTGCTCGAGCCGGGCGGTTGGGAGAAGGGTCGCTATCCGAGGCTCGTGGACTGGGTAACGCGAATGCACGACGGCGGCGCAAGACTATGCTCCGCCTGCTCGGGAGTATTTCTACTGGCGGAAACGGGGCTGCTGGACGGCAGGGACGCGACAGTCCATTTCGGATACGCAAACCAGTTCGCTGCCTGCTACCCCGCCATCTCGATCCATCCGGAGCGCGTACTGGTGATCTCCGGCACACGCGAGGATCTCATCAGCTCGGGTGCGTCGAACACCTGGCACGACATGGTGCTCTACCTCATCGCCCATCATGTCGGGGCGACCGTCGCGCAAGAGGTCGCGCGTATGTTCGCATTGCAATGGCACCAGGACGGGCTGACTCCCTACATGATCTTCGAGGGCCGGAACGACCACGGCGACGCCGAGATCCAGAATGCGCAGGAGTGGCTGGCGGCCAACTTTTCAATCGCCAATCCGGTCGATGAGGTGATCAAGCGTTCGAAGCTTGCGGAGCGCACGTTCAAGCGGCGCTTCGTCGAGGCGACAGGCCTTTCGCCACTCACCTATGTGCAGCGCCTGAGGATAGAGGACGCCAAGCGCCGATTGGAGCGAACCGACTCGCCGGTCGACGAGATCAGCTGGCGTGTCGGCTACGAGGACGCCGCCTTCTTTCGCCGGTTGTTCAAGCGTACCATCGGGATGACTCCCGGCGCCTACAGAAGACGATTCCAGATTCCGGATTTCGCGCGCAGGTAATTCAGGTTGGATAACTGCCGGATGCGGAATCTGTATGGCATCCCGACATGCTCGAGAGCATACGGGTCGACAATACCGGCCGCTACGGCAAAGCAGAGCCGCAGTAGCACGAGGATGTCACGGCTCGTTTTCTAAGCCTGAATAATTCATGTGACGGGCGGGATGGCAATGGAACGCCGTCAGGCGCACCGCTCGGACCGCCTTCACTCGGGCAGATCAGCCGTCCGCAACGCCGCGGTCAGAGCATCCATCAAGGGTGGCCGAAACAGCTCCGTTCGCTCGTAAGCGCCGACCGAGAAGGCCGGCGACACTTCCAGCAGTCGTCGTGCTGCGACGCGCGCTGCATCGGGTTTGCCCAGCCCGACATGACCGGCCACGAGATAGAGATGGGGGATGCTGAAGCCGGGGTTCGCCCGAATGGCCAGCGTCGCATAGCTGACGGTCTCGGCGAAACTGCCGGCAAAAAAATGCGTGAGCGCGAGCGCGCAATAGGGATGATAGTTCAGCGGGTCGTCCAGAGGGCTGAGGCGCAGCGCCTTGTGACCATGCTCCACGGCCCTCTCGTGGCGCTCGCTGTGGGCGCTGACGAGGGCGCTGAAGCCGAAGGCCAATGCCGAGTTGTGGTTCAGCGCCAGCGCCTGATCGAGCACTTCGAGGGCGCCCTCGTAATCACGGGTGAGGTTGGCGCGAACGAACGCGCCCATGCTCATCGCCTGCGGATCGTCGCTGTTCACCCCGAGTGCGATGTCGGCGTGTCTGAGGGCTGCCGCCTTGTCGGAGAGGTCAAGCCCGTTGCGCAGGAAGCGCTGCTCGTAACACCACGCGGCATAGCCGTGCGCTGCGACGAAGTCCGGCTCGAGCTCGATGGACCTGCCGAGAAGATGCAGGGCCTTGTCCGTCTCCGAGGGTGTGTTCGCGTGCGCATGCGGCAGAGCGCGAAGATAGAGATCATAGGCATCGAGACTTTCGGGCCGCTTGCGACGCGCGCGATTGATCTCGGCGCGCCGGACGCTGGGCTCGATGGCGCCGACGATGTACTCGGTCAGGCGGTCCTGGAGATCAAAAACGTCTTCGGCCGCGCCTTCGAACCGGTCGGCCCAGACATGAGCGGCAGTCGAGCCCTCGAGCAGCTGCGCGTTGATCCTGACCCGACCGGCGGAGCGCCGCACGCTGCCCTGCAACAGGTAGCGAACGCCCAGCTCCGAGGCGATGGCGCGGGGGTCCGTATCCTTTCCCCTGAAAGCGAAGGAGGAATTGCGTGCGATGACGAACAAACCCGACACCTTTGACAGGTTGGTTATCACGTCCTCCACCAGGCCATCTGCGAAGTAGTCTGGAGTCTCGTCTGTGTCCATGTTGGCGAAAGGCAGCACAGCGATCGAAGGGCCGCTGGGCGGGAGTGCCTCGCCGCCATTGGCGAGCAGAAGCCGGTAGCCCCGCCGTGACACGGTGGTCAGCAGGACATGTCTGTCGTCGGCGAGCGCCCGCCGGATTTCGTGGATGCACTGCACCAGGCTGTCGTCGGTAACGGCGGCAGCGCCCCATACGGCCGCATTCAGCTCGGCCTTGGTGACCAGCCGGTTGGCGTTGTCTATCAGGTGGCGAAGAACGGCAAAGGCTTGCGGTCGCAGGGCTACGGTCTCGCCATTCTTCCGATAGAGCATTTCGCCCTTCAGGTCGGCGAGGGTTTCGTTGAGGACATACGTACGAGCGGCCCGCGGACTGACCATCTTAAGCCCCTCGAGCGTGATCGCTCGGCTCCCGCAGTATACCATCAATCAGGGCAAGCCTCTCGGCCCTCCTCTCGCCGGATTCGTCAGAATTTCGTCGAACGATCGGCACTCGCTCGTTACTCGGCGCGGCAGGCCGTGCGACGGGTCGGATCAGTACGATCCAGAGACGCGGAGGGTTCGATCATGTTGGCGGGCAGCAACGCTTTTTCATCGACACCAAATCGGGCAGCGGCCCTCCTGATGTCCGCGGCCCTTGGCGCGGTGCTCGCCGGCTCTGCAGGGGCAGGAGAGCAGACGCACCGGGTTCACGGACTGTTCTGCAACACGGAGGACCAGGTGGACGAAGCGCTCGGCCACATGAGCGGGAGCGTCCCACCCCGGGTTGCCGCAGAACTCACCAATGACGAGGAAATAGTCTGCACTTACGTTGATTTGCTGCACTTTATCGTCGAGCAGCCGGTGATCATCGGGGAAATTCCCGGCGCGCTCCCGCTCGTCAAGTACGAGGCGAAGCTGGTCGGCGTGGTCGTGGGCGCCAGCCTTCGCCCCGTCTCGCCTCCTGCCCCTGTCTTCTTCATTGCGCATGAGCGCCTTCCGGGGTCCGTGGTCGAGCGTCGCACCTGAAATCGGCCACGTCGCGCCAGAGCGGTGTCGAGCTGTCGCCGCAGGTCGTCGACATTGAAGCGCAGGACTCCAAATCGCCGCGGCGGCTCACGTGACACTCGCCCGGCGCGCATCCGCCGCGGCCGGCTGCAGACACGCTCCACAGTCAACGGGGCTCGTGCGTCGTCCTCGCTTCCGGTGCAGCGGCGCTTCCG
>JAREAF010000386.1 GCA_029240475.1 Rhodospirillales bacterium
AGACACCGGCGGCTCCGGCCGCGCCCGGGGCGGCGGCGCCTGGCGCAGCTCCGGGAGCCGCGCCGGCTGCCGCGCCGAAGAAGGAATAGCGGCAGGGGTCGATGCGCCTCCTGGTCGGCCTGGGCAATCCCGGCCCGGGTTACGCCGGGCACCGGCATAATATCGGGGCCATGGCGGCCGATGCGATCCATCGTCGCCATGGCTTCGGCCCCTGGAAGGCGCGATTCCACGGCTACGCGGCCGAAGGGATGGTGGACGGCGTCAAGGTTCTGGCGCTGAAGCCCACCACCTTCATGAACCGCAGCGGCGAGGCGGTCCAGGCCGCGCTGCAGTTCTACAAGCTCGGGCTTGAGGACGTGATCGTCATCTATGACGAGATCGATCTCAAGCCGGGGCAAATCCGCGTCAAGAAGGGCGGCGGCGCGGCGGGCCATAATGGAATCCGCAGCATCGATGCCCATATCGGGCCGGAGTTCTGGCGCATCCGGCTCGGCGTTGGCCATCCCGGCGCGCCCGAGCTGGTGCATCGCTACGTGCTCCAGGATTTCGCCAAGGCTGAGCGGCCCTGGCTGGAGAAGCTCCTGGACGCGGTCGCGGAGGCCTTCCCCGTCATGGCCAAGGGGGACGACAGCCGCTTCGTCAACAAGGTGCTGGTGCTGACCCAGCCGCCCAAGCCCAAGCCGCCGCGCCCCGAGCCAACGGAGTCCGGCGCGGCCCCTCCGGAGAAGAAAGACACGTAACAATGGGTTTCGATCTCGGCATCGTCGGCTTGCCCAATGTCGGCAAGTCGACCCTCTTCAACGCGCTCACCGAGACCGCGGCGGCGGAGGCGGCGAACTATCCCTTCTGCACGATCGAGCCGAATGTCGGCCGCGTGGCGGTGCCGGACGAGCGCCTCGCCACGCTCGCGCGGATCGGAAAATCGGCGAAGGCGATCCCCAACCAGCTCGGCTTCGTCGACATCGCCGGGCTCGTGCGGGGGGCGAGCAAGGGCGAGGGCCTCGGCAACCAGTTCCTAGGCCATATCCGCGAGGTCGATGCGGTCGCGCATGTCGTGCGCTGCTTCGAGGGCGACGTGACCCATGTGGAGGGCACGGTCGATCCCTTGCGCGACATCGAGACGATCGAGACCGAGCTGATGCTGGCCGATCTCGACAGCCTCGAGCGGCGGCTGCCGCCCTTGCAGAAGCGCGTCAAGGGCGGCGACCGCGAGGCGGCGCAGCAGATCGCGGTGATCGAGCCGGCGCTGGCGGCGCTCCGCGAGGGCAAGCCGGCGCGCAGCGTGGAGGTTCCGGCCGAGCTCAGGCCGGCGTGGAAGCAGCTGCAGCTCCTGACGCAGAAGCCGCTGCTCTATGTCTGCAACGTCGATGAGAGATCGGCCGCGAACGGCAATCTCTACTCACAGATCGTCGCCGAGCGCGCCAGGGCCGAAGGCGCCGAGGCGGTGGTGATCTCGGCGGCGATCGAGGCGGAGGTGGCGCAGCTCAGTCCGGAGGACCGGCGCGTCTTCCTGCACGATCTTGGCCTCGAGGAGACGGGCCTTGCACGCGTCATCCGCGCCGGCTTCAAGCTCCTCGGCCTCCTCACCTTCTTCACCGTGGGACCCAAGGAGGCGCGTGCCTGGACCGTGCGCAGGGGCGCCAAGGCCCCCGAAGCCGCAGGCGTCATCCATACGGATTTCGAGCGCGGCTTCATCTCGGCCGAGACCATCTCCTATGCCGACTATGTCACGCTCGGCGGCGAGCAGGGCGCCAAGGAAGCCGGCAAGATGCGCCTGGAAGGGCGCGACTATGTCGTCCAGGAGGGCGACGTCTTCCACTTCCGGTTCAATGTGTGAGGGGGATGCAGCTCCTCATCCTTCGAGGCTCGCTTCGCTCGCACCTCAGGATGAGGAGTCTTTCTTCGCCCATCTCCTCAAGGTGCTGCGCTCGACCGACCTTAGTCCTCATCCTGAGGTGGCCGCGTAGCGGCCCTCGAAGGATGAGTGGTTTCCCTCGCGCTACTTCCGCGCCAGCCGCTCCGCCGTCTTCACGAACTCCGTCACATGCTGAGGATCGGTGTTGAAGGCGGTGACGAGCCTGAGGATGCCCGGCCCCTCCTCCGTCCAGCGGTAGAATTTGAACCCGGCCTGCTCCAGCCCTGAGATGATCGGCTCGGGCAGGGCGATGAAGATCTCGTTCGCTTCGACGGGATGGAGCAGGCGCGCGCCGGGCAGCTTGGCCAGCCCCTCCGACAGCCGCCGGGCCTCGGCATTGGCATGCCGCGCGTGGCGCAGCCACAGCTCGTCCTTGAGGTAGGCGTCGAACTGCGCGGCGAGGAACCGCATCTTCGAGAAGAGATGCCCGCCGCGCTTGCGCCGATAGGGCATTTCGGCGGCGAGGCTCTTGTCGAAGAAGACCACCGCCTCCGCCGCCATCGCGCCGTTCTTCGAGGCGCCGAACGAGAGCACGTCCACCCCTGAGCGCCAGGTGAGGTCGGCAGGGCTGACGTTCTGCGCGACCAGCGCGTTGGCGAAGCGCGCGCCGTCCATGTGGAGGCGAACGTGGTGTCGGCGCGCGACCTCGCCGATCGCCGCGATCTCGTCCGGCCGGTAGATGGTGCCGGCCTCGGTCGCCTGGCTGAGGCTGACCGACGCGGCCTGAACGTGATGGACCATGCCGCGCCCGGAGGCGGCCAGCACCTGGTCCAGCTCGGCTGCCGCGATCTTTCCATGCGCGCCGGGGACGCCGACCATCTTGGCGCCGCCCGAATAGAATTCCGGCGCGCCGCACTCGTCGACCGCCACATGCGCGGCCGGGTGCGAATAGATCGCGCCGAAGGGCGGCGTCAGGCAGGAGAGCGCCAGCGCGTTCGCCGAGGAGCCGGTCGCGACCAGGAACACAGCCACGTCGTGCTCGAACAGCTCAGCGATCCGGCGCTCGACCTTGGCCGTCAGCGCGTCGTCGCCATAGGGCATGGCCGGGCCCTGGTTGGCGCGCGCCAGTGCCTCGAGGATCTCCGGCGCGCAGCCGGTCACATTGTCGCTGCAGAAATTCATGAGCTCGTCCTGTCCAGGGTTGTCACGGCGCCGGTCGAAGCTCGACCCGGCCGACCTCGCGGCCGGCGGCGTCGAGATAGATGAGGTCGGGGCAGGAGGCGGCCGGCTCCAGCCTGAGCGCCAGCCGCTCGCCGACGCCGGCGATCTCCGCGAGCGTGCAGCCTTGCGGCACGGCGAGCGCGCGCGCCTCGCCCGCCGGGAAGGCCTCCTCCGCGCCCATGTTCGAAAGCCGTCGCGTGATCTCGAACACCACCACCGCGAAGCCGACCACGATCAGCACCCCCATGCCGATGACGATGGCCTTGAGGGTGGCGTGGTTACGGTCCAGTCTCTCGGCCATGGGCGGGGGCGGCGAACGGGTGGAGCTGACGGCGGATGAGGCGGCGGCGGGTGAACGGCTCGACCGCTGGCTTGCGGCCTCGCTCCAGGCGGTCTCCCGCAGCCGGGTCAAGGCGCTGGTCGAGGCCGGGCATGTCCGCCAGGCGGGCGCGACCATAACCGACCCCTCCTGGAGGGTCAAACCGGGGCAGCGGTTCGAGGTGACGCTGCCCGAGCCGGAGGCGGCAACGCCGCAAGCCGAAACCGTGCCGCTGGCGATCCTCTACGAGGATCAGGACCTCGTGGTGCTCGACAAGCCGGCGGGCATGGCGGTCCATCCCGGGCCGGGCAGCCCGGCCGGCACCCTCGTCAACGCGCTCATCGCCCATTGCGGGGAGAGCCTTTCCGGCATCGGCGGGGTGAAGCGGCCCGGCATCGTCCACCGGCTCGACAAGGACACGACCGGCATCATGGTGGTGGCAAAGACCGACGCGGCCCATCAGCACCTCTCCCGCCAGTTCGCCGAGCGCACGGTCGAGCGCTCCTATTTCGCCCTGGTCTGGGGCGTGCCGAACCCGCTTCAGGGGAGCGTCGTCGGGGCGATCGGCCGCGACCCCCGCGACCGCAAGCGCATGGCGATGGTGGAGGGGCGCGGCAAGCCGGCCGAGACCCTCTATGCCGTGCGCCGGGCTTATGGCGTGGCCGCCGCCCTCCTCTCCTGCCGGCTCAAGACCGGCCGCACCCACCAGATCCGGGTGCATCTCGCCTCCATC
>JAREAF010000387.1 GCA_029240475.1 Rhodospirillales bacterium
GCGCTGCAGGCGCGCTACGGGCTCGGCGGCCGGCGGGTGCTGATGACGCTGGCGCGGCTCGCCGGGCGCGAACGCTACAAGGGGATCGACGAGGTGCTCGAAGCGCTGCCCAGCCTCGCACAGGAATTTCCGGACCTCTCCTATCTGGTGGTCGGCGACGGGCCGGACCGCTCGCGCCTGGAAGCCAAGAGCTCCGCGCTGGGGCTGGCCGATCGTGTGGTCTTCGCCGGCCGCATCCCCGAAGATGAGAAGGTGGCGCATTACCGGCTTGCCGATGGCTTCGCCATGCCCGGCCGGGGCGAGGGCTTCGGCATCGTCTATCTGGAGGCGCTGGCCTGCGGGCTGCCGGTGCTGGGCAGCCGGATCGACGGCAGCCGCGACGCGCTGCTCGACGGGCGGCTGGGCATCCTCGTCGACCCCGCAGATCCGCAGGACGTGCGCGCCGGGTTGAGGCGCCTGTTGCAGGCCCCGAAGGGGGTCCCTGCGGAGCTGGCCAGGTACGACCGCGACCGGTTCGAGGAGCGGCTCTCGCGCCTGCTCGACGAGGTCGACGGGCGCGCCTGATCCGCGAAGAGCCGAGGGGGCGATGCGCTTCGATCCGCCGGTCAGGCTGGCATATCTGGTCTCGCACCCGATCCAATACCAGGCGCCGCTCTTGCGCCGGATCGCGCAGGAGCCGGATATCGACTTGACCGCGCTCTTCTGCAGCGACGTCTCCGTGCGCGCCTTCCACAATGAAGGGTTCGGGCGCGTGCTCGCCTGGGACGTGCCGCTGCTGGAAGGCTATCGCCATCGCTTTCTTCCGGCCTGGGGGCGGCGCGACCGTGTGAGCGGATGGCGTCCGCTCACTCATGGCATCGGCCGAATCATCGACGAGGAAGGGTTCGAGGCGTTGTGGGTGCACAGCTATGCGCGCGCGGCGAATCTTGCCGCCATGCTCGCGGCGCGGCGCCGCCGCATCCCGGTGCTGCTGCGCGAGGAGATGAGCGGCATCAGCGCGCAGCGTTCCGCGCTGAAGCGCAGCGTGAAGCGGATGGCGATGGCCGGGCTCGACCGGATGGTCGCGGGCTATCTCGCCATCGGCAGCGCCAACCGCGACTACTATCTCGCGCACGGCATCGCCGACGGGCGCATCTTCCCGATGCCCTATGCGGTCGACAACGAGCGATTCCGCAACGCCGCCGAGGAGGCTCGGCCGCAGCGCCCGCGCCTGAAGGCCGAGCTCGGCATCCCCGCCGAACGGCCGATCGCGCTGACGGCGGCGCGCCTGGTCGCGGATAAGGCGCATGCGGACCTGATCGCGGCCTGGCGCCTCTTCGTCGGGCGTCTCCCGGCGGAGCGCCGGCCCTTTCTGATCATCGTCGGAGATGGGCCGCTGAGAGGGGCGCTGGAACGCGCGGCCGCCGGCATCGACAGCGTGCGCTTCGCCGGCTTTCGCAATCAGACCGAGCTGCCCGCCTTCTATGCGCTGGCCGACCTGTTCGTGCTGCCCTCGCGCCGCGAGCCATGGGGCCTTGTCGTCAACGAAGCGATGAATGCCGGCTGCGCCATTCTGGCGAGCGACCGGGTCGGCGCCGCGCGCGACCTCGTGCGCGATGGCGTGAACGGCGCCGTCTTCCCGGCGGGCTCGGTCCCGGCGCTGGCGCGCGCGCTGGAGGCGCTCTTCGCGGACCCGGCGCGTCTGGCCGAGATGGGCCGGCAGAGCCTCTCGATCATCCGTGGCTGGAGCTTCGAGGAAGACGTGGCCGGCTTGCGCGCCGCGCTCGCGGCGACGGTGCGGCCATGAGGATACTCGCCGTCTCCCGGAGCTACCTGCCGACGCTCGGCGGGATCGAGACCACGACGGATGCGCTCGCGCGGGCCTGGGCCGCCGCCGGGCACGAGGTGACGATCGCGACGGAGACGCCGGGCGCGAGCCCGGAGCAGGCGGGCATCGCCGTCCTGCGCCGCCCCTCGCGAGGCGCGCTGCTGGACGCGACGCGGCGGGCCGACCTGGTCTGGCACAACCATCTCAGCCTGCGCGCCGCCTGGACGCTGGCGCTGGCGCCGCGCCCGTGGGTGATCACCCATCAGAGCTGGCTGAGGGCGGAGGATGGCGGCCTCGGCGCGCTGTTTCGTCTCAAGCGGGCGATCGCGCGGCTCGGCCGCAACGTGGCGATCTCGCGGGCCATCGCCGCCGACCTGCCGATGACGACGGAGCTGATCCCGAACCCGTACCGGGACGAGATGTTCCGCGACCGGGGGCAGCCGCGTCCCTACGACCTCGCCTTCCTCGGCCGCCTGGTCTCGGTCAAGGGGGCTGGCGTGCTCCTCGAAGCGCTCGGACGGTTGAAGGCGGAGGGGCGCACGCCCCGCCTCCTGATGATGGGCGACGGGCCCGATCGCGAGCGCTTGCAGGCGCAGGCCCGCAGCCTCGGCGTCGCCGAGCAGATCGAGATGGCCGGGGCGCTGCAGGGCGAGGCGCTGGTGGGAGGGTTGAACGCCGCGAAGATCCTGCTCGTCCCCTCGCTCTACAACGAGCCGTTCGGCATCGTGGCGCTGGAAGGCATCGCCTGCGGCTGCGTGGTCGTGGCCTCGGCGGGCGGCGGGCTGCCGGAAGCGGTGGGCCCGTGCGGGCTGACCTTTCGCAACGGCGACCCGGCCGCTTTGGCGCGCTGCATCGCCGAGCTGCTCGCGGACCCCGGACGCCAGGCCATGCTGCGCGAGGGCGCCGCCCGGCATCTGTCCGCCTTCACCGCATCCGCCGTGGCGGCGCGATATCTGGCCCTGTTCGAATCGCTGCTGCGCCGATGACCCGCGCGATCGTCAGCCATCCGTCCAAGCAAGGGAACATGTACCGCATCCCGGCCGGCGCGGCTTTGTGTGGGTTCGAGACGGTGTTCCTGACCGGCTATTACTGGCGCGGCCCGGGAGCGCCGATGCGATTGCTCCGGAAGGTGCACCCACCGGCGGCGGACCGGCTCACCGGATTGTTGGCCCGGCGCCGATTGCCCGATCTCGATCCCGACTGCGTGCGGCGGATCTCCGGCCCGGTGCCGGAGCTGCTCTATCGATTCGCGGGGTACCCGGCGGGCAACTGGGCTCACGACCGCCTCGCGGCGCTGTGGCTCGCCGCACATGTGGCGCGCGGGACGCGCGGCATCTTCCATGGATTTCAGGAATCCTGCGCGCGCAGCCTTGCGGCCGCGCGCTCGCGCGGATTGGCCGCGATCCTGGAGATCACGCTGCCGCCCTCCACGAACGCCCTCGTCGCGGCGGAGCATCGCCGGATCGGCATCCCACCCGAGCCCGCAGATCCCTCTCCAGCCTTCCTCCAGGAGCTCGGGCGGGCGGACTACGTCGTTGCTCAGTCCCGCTTCTCGGCCCGGTCGGCCATCGAGTTCGGGGTCGAGCCCGGCCGCATCTTCCAGGTGCCGCTGGGGGTCGATGCCGAGCGGTTCCGGCCGGCGGACTCTCCTGCCGCAGGCCGCCCCTTCCGCGCCCTCTTCACCGGACAGATGAGCATCCGCAAGGGCGTGCACCATCTCCTCGAGGCGTGGGCGAGCGTGGCGCGGGGCGATGATGAGCTGCTCTTCGCCGGCTATCCGCGCGAGCCTTACGTGGTCGAGCTGGTCGGGCGATCGCAGGCGCGCCAGCGCTATCTGGGCTTCGTCCCGCACGACCGGCTGCAGGAGGTCTACCGGCAGGCGGACATCTTCGTGTTCCCCTCGCTGGCCGAGGGCGGCGTCTATGTGATCTACGAAGCGCTGGCCTGCGGCCTGCCCTGCGTCGTCTCGGAGAACGCCGGCTCGGCGGTGCGCGACGGGGTCGAGGGGTTCGTGGTGCCGGTGGGCGACGTGGAGCGGCTCGCCGACCGCATCCGCCGGTTGCGCGACGACGAGCCGCTGCGCCGGCGGATGTCGCTCGCCGCGCGCGCGCGGGCCGAACGCTTCTCCTGGCGCGAATTCTACCGGCGGGTCGGGCTGCTCTATTCCGACGTGCTGGGGCGCGGCGGCGCTTCCGCAGTCTGAGTGACCGACCTGTTCGAGAGATGAGGCCGACGCCGGGCCGCCCCGAAGTCCCCTCCGGCCTGTTTGGATATTATTAAGCAAAAAATATAAAATATCCTTGGTGC
>JAREAF010000388.1 GCA_029240475.1 Rhodospirillales bacterium
GGCGGCGCCGTGGCTCGCACCGGCGGAGCTGATGGCGGCCGCCGCTGCGCATGCGGGCCTGCCGACTTTTCACCTCGGCTACGCCGAAGCCGCCGACGCCGTTTCGCTCCTGACGGAGCGGTTCGGGCATTCGCGCTGAGGAGGGCAGGCCCCGTGCGTTACGCCCGGCGCGGTGGAGTTTCCGAGACGGCGGTCGGCGATGAGCTCTTCATCGTCGACCTCGCCTCGGGCGAGTCTTCCACCTCGACCGCAGCGCGCGCGGCCTATGGACCATGCTGGAGGAGCCCAGCCGGTTCGAGACGATCCTCGCGACCTTCCGCGCCGCCTTTCCCGAACCGCCGGCCGATCGGCTCGAGCGCGACCTGCGCCAGGCCATCGCCCAGCTCATGGCGCGGGGGCTGGTCGTCACCGTTCCTTGAAGGCCTCGTCCGCGACCGCGAGGACGCGGTCGGTGAGGTAGGACAGGATCGAACGCTCGCCGACCCTGAGGTCGATCTCCGCCGCCATGCCGGCGGCCAGCGCAAGAGCGCCGGGCTCGGGGCCGAGGTGATCGCGCTGGGTACGGATCTGAACTTTGTAGAGGAGCCGGCCCTGCTGATCGGGCGTGGCATCGGGAGAGATGCGCTCGACCGTCCCGTCGAGCGTGCCGTAGCGGATGTGGTCGTAGGCGAGCAGCTTGATGCGCGCCGCCTGGCCGGTGCGCACCTCGCCGATATCGGAGTTCGCGACCAGCGCCTCGATCAGCAGCCCGCCCGTGCTGGGGACGATCTTCAGGATCTCCTCGTTGGCCCGCACCGCCTGCCCGGCCGCCGCAACCGCAAGGTCCTGCACGATGCCCTCGGCAGGCGCGCGCACGATCCGGTTGCGCAGCTCGGCTTCGGCCTGCGCAAGGCTTTCCGCCGCGCGGTCGCGATCGGCGGCGGTTTGCGCCAGCTCCGCCAGGGTCTTCGCGCGCCGGTCCCGCTCCAGCGCATCCAGCCGCGATTTCGCCTCTTCGTGCGCGGAGGCGGCGATCGCATGGTCCTGGCGCGCCTGGGCGACGGCGCCTTCGGTCTCGGCCACCTCGCGCTGGAGCGTGAGATAGCGCAGCTGCGGGAAGTAGCCCTTGCCGGCCAGCTTGGCGACGGCGGCTTCCTGCTCCTTGAGTATCTTGAGGCTGGCGGCCGATTGCTGGGCCCGCGCCTGCGCCGACTGGACCTCCCGCTCGCGCTGTCGGATCACCTCTTCGAGCGAGCGCCGCTCGGCGGTGAAGGCGGTGGTGCGCGCCTCGTAAAGGGAGAGCTGAGCGGCGGCGAGGTCGGGCCGCGCGACGCCAAGCGCGGCGGGGAAGACCGGGGCGGCTCCGGCCGCTTCGCCTTCCAGCCGGGCCGCTGCGGCGGCCAGCGCCTGCCAATCGCTGCGACGCTTGTCGACCTCGCTCTGCAGCGTCTCGGGATCGATCTCGATGAGCGGCTGGCCCAGCGCGACATGCTCGCCCTCGGCAACGAGCACCGCCGAGACGCGCCCGCCGACGGGATGGTTGACCAGCTTGACCTTGCCGGCCGGCCGCACGGCGCCCGAGGCGGTGACCACCTGGTCCACCCGTGCGAAGCCGGACCAGGCGATCAGCGCCAGCACCAGCGCGGAGAGGGTGAGCGCAAGCCATTTCGCCGCCGGGGAATGGCGCCGCTCCGCCAAGGCTTCGGCGTCGGGCAGGAACTCGGCATAGCGCGCGGGCGGCACCGGCCGGCGCGCCGGCACCGGAAGCGGCGCCTCCCGTCGGGCCGCCAGCGCGGCGCTCATCTCGATACCGCCTCGGCCAGCTCGGCGCGCGCGAAGGCGACGATCTCGGAGGGCGCGCCGATGCGGGCGACCTCGCCGTCGACGAGGAGCGCGACGCGGTCGCAGAAGGCGAGCGGCGCGATCCGGTGCGTGACCAGCACGATCGTGCGGCCGCGGGCCGCGCGCTTCAGGTTGCGCAGGAACGCCTCCTCGGTCGCCGGATCGAGCGCGCTGGTCGCCTCGTCGAGCAGGATGGTGCGCGGGTTGCGCATGAGCGCGCGCGCGATCGCAATGAGCTGGCGCTGCCCGGCCGAGAGGCCCGCTCCGCGCTCGCCCAGCACCGTGTCGTAGCCGGCGGGCAGGCGCTGGATGAAATCGTGGGCCCCGACGAATTTCGCCACCGCGACCACGCGCTCGGGGTCCTTGCCGGGGACCGCGAAGGCGATGTTGTCGCCGACCGTGCCGGAGAAGAGCTGCACCTCCTGAGGGACCGCGCCGAATTGCTGGCGAACCGACTCCGGCGATAGATGCGCCAGGTCGGTGCCGTCGATCAGCACGCGGCCGGAGCTGGGCGGATAGAGGCCCTGCATCAGCTTCAGCAGGGTCGATTTGCCCGAGCCCGAGGGGCCGATAACGCCGAGGATCTGCCCGGGCTCGGCGGTCAGCGTCACATTGCGCAGGACCGGGCGGTCCGGCGCGAAGGCGAAGGACGCTTGTTCCAGCATCAGGCTGCCGCCCGGGGGCGCGGACATCGTGCGTTCGCCGCGCTCGGGCTCCAGGGCCATCAGCGCGTCCACGCGCCGGAACGCCGCGATGACCTCCTGAAGCCCGTGCCAGCCCGAGGCGAGCGCGCCGATGGGGGCGACGGCGCGCTGCGCCAGGATCGAACCGGCGATGAGCGCGCCTAGGCTCATCTCGCCCGCGATCACCAGACGCGCGCCGACGAAGAGGATGGCGAGGCTGAGCAGGGCCGACATGCAGCCGGCCGCGGCCCGGCCCAGATTGGCGAGATTGGCCGAACGGAATCCGGTCCATGCCGCCAGCGCCAGCCGCGCGTCCCAGCGCTTCTCGACCTCCGGCTCCAGCCCGAGCGACTTGATGGTGAGGGCATTGCTCACGGTTTCGGCGAGCGCGGTCGCCTTGGCGGCGCGCGCGGCGAAGGCTTGATCGATGGTCACCCGCTGCAAGCGGTGGGAGGCGAAGGGGACCGCGGCGATCAGCGGCATCGATGCGACGGTGGCCGCCAGCATCGCCGGATGGATATAGGCGAGCACGCCCAGGAACAGGACGACGAAGGCCAGATCGACGATCAGCAGCGGCAGCTGGCCGGCGAAGAAGCCGCGCAGGACCTCGAGCTGGTTCAGCCGTTCGGAGAGCACGCCGGTGGTCGTCGATTCGAACTGCTTGTAAGGCAGCGCCAGGAGATGGTGCAGCGCCTCGCCGCCCAGATAGGCGTCCAGCCGCGCGGCCGTATGCGAGGAGACATAGCCGCGCAGGGCGCGCAGGCAGGTGTCGAACGCGATCACGACCAGCATGCCGAGCGCGAGCACGTCCAGGGTGGCGAGCGCGCGCTGCCCGATCACCTTGTTGTAGACGGTCATTGCAAAGAGCGGCGCGGCGAGCGCAAGCAGGTTGATGGCGAGCGAGGCGATGGCGATCTCGGCCATGACCGCCCGCAGCTTCTTCAGGAAGGTGCCGCGCCAGCCCCGGCCCCCGGCCTGCGCGCCGGAGGGCCTCAGGACCAGCGCTTCGGCCACGCCCGCGACATCGTCCTCGGCCCGGCCCTCGCGCTCCAGATCCGCCCCGGGCTCCCAGATCGTCAGCCGCCGGCCCTCCCGCCCGGTCACCAGCCGGCAGCCCCCGTCGGCGTCGGTCAGAATAAAGGGCGGCGGGAGGTTGGCCAGGGCGTCGGAATTGGCCGGCAGCCGCTTGGCCCTGAGGCCGAGTCGCGCGGCCGCCCTCAAGATCGCGTCGACCGTGATCCGGTCGGTTCCGGCGGCGGACCTGATCGTGGCGGCGCTCAAGGGCCGCCCGAAATCGCGGGTCAGCCTGATCACGCAGGCGAGAAGAAGCCCCGCCGCTTCCTCCTGCCCCGGATCCTGCGGCCGTTGCGCCGGCGCCGCCATCATCGAGGCAGATCCATCAACATCTGGGCGCTTGGCACGCCGGCCCACCAGATGCTGGAAAAAAGAAGGCCAAGCGCGCCCGCTCCGGTAGATCTTCTACCCGCGCTCGACCTTGGCGTGTCGAATGCTTGATCCAAGTCTTGGCCTGATCTTGTGCGCCCCTGCGGGGTGGCGGCCAACAGGTATATAAGGAATTGATTAAC
>JAREAF010000389.1 GCA_029240475.1 Rhodospirillales bacterium
AGGCTGCGGCGTTCTTGGCGTCGTAATAGGTGCCGCCGGTCTCGTCGGCCACGCACTGGATGAGCTTTCTCTGCTCCTCCTTGAGGGTGAAGCCGACGATGTCGACTTTGAGGTCGAGCCCCGCATCGCGAATCGCGCGGGCGGCGGCGCAAGGATCGCCCTTGCACTCCTCGATCCCGTCGGTCACGAGGACGATGGTGTTCTGCTGGCCCTTGAAGGCGAGGAAGCTCTTGGCCGCGGCCTGCAGCGCCGCGGCGATCGGGGTCTCGCCCTTGGGGGTCAGCTCCTGCACCCGGTCCGCCAGCGCGCCGGCGTCCTCTGCGCCGATCGGGGCGACCAGCTCGATATCCTTGCAGTCCTTTGCCTTGCGGTGGCCGTAGACCAGCATGCCGAGCCGGGCGTCCGCCGGCATCGCCGCCAGGGCTTCGCCAAGGACCCGCTTGGCGGCGGTCATGCGCGGCTCGCCTTCGACCGCCTTCTTCATCGAGCCCGAGGCGTCGACGATGAACATGACGTTCGTTTCGGCGCGCGCGGCGCCGCTGACGGCCGCCAGAGCAAGAGAAAGCGCCGTCGCACGGAAAAGTCCGGCAAGCATATGTTCCCCCCGATTGCCGGAGATATCCTATCTCCGGCAATCAAAGGAGGCAATCAGGTCGGATAATTACATGCCTGGACTAGGAGACCGTTTCGCCGTGCAGCGCGAGATCGAGCCCGTCGCGCTCCACCTCCTCGCCCACGCGCAGGCCCACGGTCCAGTCGATGGCCTTCAGGATCGCGAAGCTCACCGCCGCGCCATAGACGATGGTGACGATGAGGCCATAGGCCTGGGCCCAGAGCTGGGCGGCGTTGCCTTCGAGCAGCCCCGGCTTGCCGCCGATCGCCTCGGCGGCGAAGACGCCGGTCAGGAGCGCGCCGACGATGCCGCCCACCCCATGGACGCCGAACACGTCGAGCGCATCGTCGCAGCCGATCAGGCGCTTGAGGGTGGTCGCGCCGAACCAGCAGGCCGCGCCCGCGGCAAAGCCGATCAGGAGCGCGCCGGTCGGCGTCACGAAACCTGCGGCGGGCGTGATCGCGACGAGGCCGGCGACCGCGCCCGAGACGATGCCGAGCACGGAGGGCTTCTTGCGCATGGCCCATTCCACGCCCATCCAGGAGAGGGCGGCGGCGGCCGAGGCTATCTGCGTCACCGCCAGCGCCATCCCGGCCGCGCCGTTCGCCGCGAGCGCCGAGCCGGCGTTGAAGCCGAACCAGCCGACCCAGAGCAGCGAGCCGCCGAGGACGGTCAGCACGAGATTGTGCGGCGCGAGGCTGTCGCCGCCGTGGCCGTTGCGCGGGCCCACCACAAGCGCGGCGACGAGGCCGGCGATGCCGGCATTCACATGCACCACCGTGCCGCCGGCGAAGTCGAGCACGCCGGCCGTGGCGAGGAACCCGCCGCCCCAGACCCAGTGCGCGACCGGCGCATAGACCAGCAGCAGCCAGGCGCCCATGAAGAGCAGCATGGCCGAGAATTTCATCCGGTCGGCGAAGGCCCCGGTGATCAGCGCGGGCGTGATGATGGCGAAGGTCATCTGGAAGACCATGAAGACCGATTCCGGGATCGTCCCGGTCAGCGCGCCCACCTTCATCCCGCGCAGCATGAAGCGATCGAGCCCGCCGATCCAATCGCCGCCCGGCGCGAAGGCGAGGCTGTAGCCGGCGACCATCCACAGGACCGTGACGAGGCAGCAGATCGAGAAGCTCTGCATGAGGGTGGCGAGCACGTTGCGCTTGCGGACCATGCCCCCATAGAAGAGCGCGAGGCCGGGGATGGTCATCATCAGCACCAGCGCCGTCGCCGCGAGCATCCAGGCCGTGTTGCCGGTGTCGAGACCGGTCTCGTCCACCTGCGCCGCCGCCGGCCGCGCCGCTGCCAGCGCCATCAGTGCCACCGACATGCCCCATCCCGCCGCCCGCAGTCTCCGTCCCATCATTCCCAGGCTCCCTCGCTCCGCTTCGAACCGTTCACGCCGGAAGCCCATCGGCTCCCCTCCACAGGCTCTATTCAAAAGCCGTGCCAAGCCGGGATCGGCGGAGTTGCGCCTGTCTTGCGGCTCAGCACGAATGGCGCCTGCCTCTTTTGCGGGCAGGTCGGCGAGGCTGCCTAGATTTTCGTCACACATGTTGGGGGAGAGCCCTTCCTTCCTCTCCCAGGAACGGGAGAGGTCGGCGCGCGCGAAGCAGCGCGCCGGGTGAGGGCCGACGAAGAATACCGCCGCCCACCCTCACCCGCTCGGACGCTGACGCGTCCTCGCCACCCTCTCCCGCCCTGAGGGCGGGAGAGGGATTTAGAGCCGTCTCGCCCGACACGCCGGAGCCGCGCCCGGGTGAGGGCGGCCGTCGTCCACGAATGCCTCTTGCGCCGAGGCCGGGCTGTCGAATGCACCACCCGACGACGTGTCACCTGTGTCTCCGGTCCGCTTGTCTTTCCCCTCCCCCTTGATGGGGGAGGGTTGGGGAGGGGGTGACCACGTGAGCGGCTGCGCCGCCTACCCCCCACCCTGGCCCTCCCCCGCAAGGGGGGGGAAATCGCATATGAGGGCTGGCGTTCGCTAACTGAATGGATTCTAAGGGGTTTGCTGATTGATGCAATCGGGAGCCCCGCATGGAGGCGTTTCGAATTCTGTTCGATGCGTTGCCCGATCCCCGGGCGCAGAACGCGCGCCATGACCTCACGGAAATTCTCTTGATCTCGTTTGCGGCCACTCTCTGCGGAGCGGAGACTTGCGTCGACATCGCGCAGTTTGCCGAGGCCAAAGAACCGACGCTGCGCAGGTTCTTGGAGCTGCGGCATGGGCCACCCAGCCACGACACGGTGAGCCGCGTCTTCCGCCTGCTCGACCCCGATGCCTTCGAGGAGGCGTTCCGGCGGTTCATGGCCGCCTTTGCCGCGCGCCTGCAAGGGTTCGAGGGCAGCGTCGTTGCGATCGACGGCAAGTCGCTTTCGGCGGCCTGTAAGGCAGGCGCTCGGGCCACGCCGCTGCATCTGGTCTCGGCCTGGGCGGCACAAAGCCGGTTGGTGCTGGGGCAGCGCCGCGCGGAAGGCCGCCGCGAGGCGAATGCCGCGTTGGAGTTGGTGGCGCTGCTCGATCTTAAGGGAACCGTGGTGACCGCAGACGCCCTGCATGGAACCCGGGCCATGAGCGCTGCGATACGCGCGCGCGGCGGCGAGTACGCCCTTGCTCTCAAGGGCAATCGCGGACCCTTGTATGAAGTCGCCAAGGCTCTCATCGAAGCCGCCGCCCCTGAACACGAAGCGGTTACCGAGGAGCGAAGCCACGGCCGGCGCGAAATCCGCCGCGCCGTCGTGGTTGCGGTTCCGCCGGACTGGGCCAAGCGGTATGGCTTCGCCGGCTTGGCTGCAGTCGCCCGTGTCGAAGCGGTCAGAGCCATCGACGGGCCGGAAGAACGAAACACCCGATACTTCGTGCTCTCCCGCGTTCTCGATCCCGCCGCCGCGCTGAGCATCGTGCGCACCCACTGGAGCATCGAGAACAGCCTCCACTGGGTTCTCGATGTGGTCTTCGCCGAAGACGCACAGCGAAGCCGCAAGGACCACGCCGGAGAAAACCTCGCGATCTTGCGACGCCTCGCCCTCAACCTGCTGCGGACAGATCCCAGGAAGGCATCCATTCGCAGCAAGATCAAACGAGCAGGATGGCTCGATGAATACCTCCTCGACCTGCTCAGCCAAATGCGATAGCCCTGCCCTTGCGGGGGAGGGGATTCAGGAGTCAGATCACAGAAGTCAGAAGTCAGATAGTCACCGTGTCCCCCTTGGTTCGTCGCCTGTCGATGCTGACTTCTGACTTCTGACTTCTGACTTCTGACTTCTGACTTCTGACTTCCGACTTCTGACTTCCGACTTCTAACTTCCGACTTCTGACTTCTGACTTCTGACTTCTGACCCATGACCCTGGTCACCATCATCGGCTCGCTGGCCGCGATCTGCTCGACGACCAGCTTCGTGCCGCAGGCCTGGAAGATCATCCGCACGCGCGACACGAGCAGCCTCTCGGCGCGCATGTATGCGGTGACGGTGACGGG
>JAREAF010000390.1 GCA_029240475.1 Rhodospirillales bacterium
CGCGGGCGGCGGCTCCGCTTCAGCCTCGCAGAGATAGGAGAGATGCTTGACATCTACGACGCCGATCCGGGCCAAGTGCGCCAGCTCACGGTCGCGCTCGAAAAGGGCCGCGCCCGCATCGCCCAGCTCGAGCGCCAGCGCGCCGACATCGAGGCCGCGCTCGGCGAGCTGAAGGAGCTCGAAACCATCGTGCTGGAGAAGCTGCGCGCGCGCGGCGTCTCCGTCGAACGCTGATCCCGCACTCCGAGGGAGGTTGGTCTCATGGAAAAGAAGGTCGTCATCGCCGGCTTCGCCCGCTCGCCGTTTCATTTCGCGAGCAAGGGCGAGCTTGCGACGGTGCGCCCGGACGAAATGACGGCGCAGGTCGTGCGCGGGCTCCTCGAGAAGACGGGCGTCGATGCCAAGGAGATCGAGGACCTGATCTTGGGCTGCGCCTTCCCCGAGGGCGAGCAGGGGCTCAATCTCGCGCGCATCGTCGGGTTCCTCGCCGACCTGCCGCTCTCGGTCGGCGGCCAGACCATCAACCGCTTCTGCGGCTCGTCCATGCAGGCGATCCACAGCGCCGCGGGCGCGATCCAGCTCGATGCGGGCGAGGCCTTCATCTGCGCGGGCGTGGAGAGCATGAGCCGCGTGCCGATGATGGGCTTCAATCCCCTGCCCCATCCCGAGCTCGCGCAGCGCTATCGCGAGGCCTATGTCTCGATGGGCGAGACGGCCGAGAATCTCGCGCGCAAATACCAGATCCCGCGCGCGCAACAGGAGGCGTTCGCGGTCGAGAGCCACCGCAAGGCGGCGGCCGCCCGCGCCGAGGGCCGCTTCAAGGACGAGATCGTGCCGATCCGCAAGCCCGACGGCGGCACCGTCGCCGAGGATGGCTGCATCCGGCCCGAGACCAACGCCGAGGCGCTGGCGGGCCTCAAGCCCGCCTTCGACCAGAACGGCACCGTCACCGCCGGCACCTCATCGCCGCTGACGGACGGCGCGGCGGCGGTGCTGGTCACCTCCGAGGCATTCGCGAAGGCGCATGGCTTGAAGCCGCTCGCGCGCATCCGCTCGGTCGCGGTCGCCGGCTGCGCGCCGGAGATCATGGGCATCGGTCCGGTCGCGGCGACTGAGAAGGCGCTGAAGCGCGCCGGCGCGAAAGTCACTGATCTGGACGTCATCGAATCCAACGAGGCCTTCGCCGTGCAGTCCATGGCGGTGGCGCGCGACCTCATGCTGGATCCGGAGAAGACCAACCTCGACGGCGGCGCCATCGCGCTGGGGCACCCGTTGGGCGCGACCGGCGCGCGCATCACCGGCAAGGCGGCCGCACTGCTCAACCGCACCGGCGGCGAGCTGGCGCTCTCCACGCAATGCATCGGCGGCGGCCAGGGCATCGCCACGGTGCTGGAGGCGGTCTGATGGAGATCCGCAAAGCCGCCGTCATCGGCGCGGGCGTGATGGGCGGCGGCATCGCCGCGCAGATCGCCAATGCCGGCATCCCGGTGGTGCTGCTCGACCGCGCCGCCGATGGCCCCAACCGCCGCGCGATCGTGGAAGGCGCGCTCGACCGGCTGCTCAAAGCCGAGCCCGCCGCCTTCATGAGCAAGGCCAACGCGAGGCGCATCACGCTCGGCACCGTCGAGGACGATCTCAGTCTGATCGCCGACGCCGACTGGATCGTCGAGGTCGTGCTGGAGGATCGCGCGGTCAAGCGCGCGCTCTATGACAAGCTCGAGACCGCACGCAAAGCGGGCTCGATCGTGTCGTCGAACACCTCGACCATCCCGCTCGCCGAGCTGACGGCCGGCATGCCCGAGCGCTTCCGGCGCGACTTCCTGATCACGCATTTCTTCAACCCGCCGCGCTACATGCGCCTGTTGGAGATCGTCGCGGGGCCGCAGACGCGGGCGGAGGCGCTACGCGCGCTGACCGAGTTCGCCGACCTCAAGCTCGGCAAGGGCGTGGTGCTGGCCAAGGACCGGCCCGGCTTCGTCGCGAACCGCATCGGCGTCTATTGGATGCAGGCCGCCGTCGTCGAGGCGCTCGAGCTCGGCCTCACGGTCGAGGAAGCCGACGCCATCATGGGCCGGCCGCTCGGCTTCCCCAAGACCGGCGTGTTCGGCCTGATGGATCTCGTCGGCCTCGACCTGCAGCCGCATGTCGACCGCTCGATGGCGGCGGCGCTGCCGCAGGACGATCCCTATCACGCGATCCGGCGCGACTTCCCGCTGCTCGCCAAGCTCATCGCCGAGGGCTATACCGGCCGCAAAGGCAAGGGCGGCTTCTACCGGCTCGACCGTTCCAGCGTGGGCAGGGTCAAGCAGGCGATCGACCTCAAGACCGGTGCGTACCGCACGGCGGAGAAGCCGCGCTTCGAGTCCATCGAGGCGAAGAAGACGGGCGGATTGCGCGCCCTCTTATCGCATCCCGACAAAGGCGGACATTATGCCTGGCGCGTGCTCGCGGGCACGCTGAGCTACGCCGCGTCCCTGGTGCCGGAGATCGCCGACACGGTCGAGGACGTCGATCGCGCCATGCGGCTCGGCTACAACTGGAGCCAGGGCCCCTTCGAGCTCATCGATGCGCTCGGCGCCGGCTGGTTCGCCGATCGGCTGAAATCCGAAGGGCGCCCGGTGCCCCCGCTGCTCGCCCGAGCGGCCGAAGCGGGCGGCTTCTACCGCGTCGAGGATGGCGCGCTGCAGCAGCTCTCGCCGGAGGGGCGCTACGTGCCGGTGCCGCGCGCGCCGGGCGTGCTGCTGCTCTCCGACGTCAAGCGCGCCTCCAAGCCGGTCAAGCGCAACGGCTCGGCCTCGCTCTGGGATGTGGGCGACGGCGTCTTCTGCGTCGAATTCACCTCGAAGATGAATTCCCTCGACCAGGACACGATGGCGATGCTGAAGAGCGCCATCGATCATGTGAAGAAGTCGGGCGGCAAGGGCCTCGTCATCCATAACGAGGGCGACAACTTCTCGGTCGGCGCCAATATCGGCCTTGCGCTCTTCGCCGCGAACATCGCCATGTGGCCGGCCATCGACGATCTGGCCCGCGAAGGCCAGCAGGTCTTGAAGGCGCTGAAATACGCGCCCTTCCCGGTGGCCGGCGCGCCCTCGGGCATGGCGCTCGGCGGCGGCTGCGAGATCCTCTTGCACTGCGATGTCGTGCAGGCGCATGCCGAGACCTATATGGGCCTGGTCGAGGTGGGCGTCGGCATCATCCCCGGCTGGGGCGGCTGCAAGGAGATGCTGGCGCGGATGGCGCAGCGTCCGGGCGCGCCCAAGGGGCCGATGCCGGCGGTCGTGCAGGCCTTCGAGACCATCGGCACCGCCAAGGTCTCGCGCTCGGCGGCCGAGGCGAAGGAGATCGGTTACCTGAGGCCCACCGACCGCATCACCATGAATCGCGAGCGCCTGCTGGCCGACGCCAAGGCGCGCGTGCTGGAGCTTGCGGAGGGCTACCAGCCCCCGACGCCCACCGAGTACCGCCTGCCCGGCCCGAGCGGCGCGCGCGCGCTGGAGATGGCGGTCGAGGGCTTCGTCGCCTCCGGCAAGGCGACGACGCACGACCGCACCGTCTCCTTCGCGCTTGCGCAGGTGCTGAGCGGCGGCGGGACCGACGTGACGCGCGTGCTGGGCGAAGATGACGTGCTGGCTCTCGAACGGGAGCAGTTCGGCCGGCTGGTGCGCATGGCCCCGACCTTGGCTCGCATCGAGCACATGCTGGAGACGGGCAAGCCGCTGAGGAATTGAGCTGAGTGCCCTCCTCATCCTTCGAAGCGCGCGTTCGCGCGCAGCTCAGAATGAGGAGAAAAAATGATCCGCACCCTGAGGAGCGAGGCGAAGCCGAGCCTCAAAGGGTGAGGCCAATGTCGGAGGCCCAACCATGACCGTCTACACCGCCCCGCTCGAGGAGATACGCTTCGTCCTCTACGATCTGCTCGGTGCGGTCACGACCCTGCCCGAGCTGCCCGGTCTTGCGGAGCATGGGCGCGAGCTGATCGACGCGGTGCTCGAGTAGGCGGCGAGGTTCTGCGAAGAGCAGCTCCTGCCGCTCAACCGCAGCGGCGACGAGGAGGGCTGCCGCTACGAGAATGG
>JAREAF010000391.1 GCA_029240475.1 Rhodospirillales bacterium
GGCTGACATCGTTGCTCGTGAGGCGGATCGATCTCAGCTTGTAGCTGGGCGTCTGAGCGCATAGATCCGAGCTCAATATCCCGGCTGAGGTAATCGCGATGTCGACAGGTATAACCTGAAGGGCAATTTCGCTGATTCCCAGTCCTGTCGAACAGAGAACAGACGTGCTCGCGCGCCGGGACCCCTCCTCGATGCTGTCAGTGATCAGAACCGAAAGCGGGCCGGCGCGATCGGTCCATAATTCGGCCGCACATTGTCACGGTTGAGGCGAAGCTCCAGATTCGTTACGACATTGATTTCAAGCGCCCCCGCCGCCCCGATCCGCCACGACGCGCCTCAAAGCGGAGTGAGCGTGTAATCTACAGATTGCCCTCCGCTGAGCGCCGCTCTCGGACTCGGGAACGTCGACGGCGGGCGCGATCGACACGCTGGCGCCGCCTGCCGAAACGCACTGCCATATCGCGCGATGGCACAGTTGTGCAGATCGCCGGGAGTGGGCGAGCGCGCGGAGGCGATCTACGGCCGTTTGCGCCGGGTCTGTATTGGGCGGCAGTGCGTCGACATTGCTGTTCAAGCTCGGAGCCGGCCGCGAGTTCTGTCCCCGCTATGCCACCAGCTTTCATCACTGGTGCAAACTTCCTCGGCCCCAGGTCAGAGCTGCCGATCCGCTCCATGAACTTCGCTGCTCCGTGTTCGGCCGCGCGGCGGCGCTCCACGTAAACCGGCGCAGGGGAACTTCAATCGCCTTTGGACCGCCTGGCCGGCCAGGCAAGAAGGGTCTGCACGTCCGGCGCGTTAGGGGTCGGTCAGCACTGCGGTGTTGAGCGAGTTAACCAATCCTTTCCCTGCCCCGAATAGACGGGGTGCTGGATCGTCGGGTAAGTTCACGACCAATCGTCGTGAAAGCCCCTCCGGGCGCCCGGAGGGGCTTTCTTTGAGCCGAGAAGAACGATGTTGCTGACCATTTCGACCACCCATCAGCCGGCGACGGACCTCGGGTTCCTGCTGATGAAGCATCCGGACAATGTGCATGTGACCGAGCTCCCGTTCGGGCGCGCGACGGTCCTCTATCCGGAGGCAAGCGCCGGGCGTTGCACGGCCGCGCTTGCGGTCGAAGTCGATCCGGTGGAACTCGTTCGCGGCAAGGGAAGCGCCGCGGGCATCCAGGATCAATATGTGAACGACCGGCCGTACGCCGCTTCCTCCCTTCTGTCGGTGGCCATGGGGCGGGCCCTGAATAGCGCGATGGGCGGCCGCTCGCAGCACCGCCAGGAGCTCGCGGACACGGCCATCGCCCTCGAAGCTCACCTCGTGCCGGTGCCCGCGCGCGGCGGCGGTTCGAAGCTGATTGAGCGGCTGTTTCAGCCGCTCGGCTACGAGGTTGTCACGGAAACCATCCCGATGGACCCCGCGCATCTTGCGTGGGGCGACAGTCCGTATGTCGAGATGCGGCTCAGCGGCACCGCGCGCCTGGCCGATCTGCTGAACCACCTCTTCGTGCTGATTCCAGTGCTCGACAATTCGAAGCACTACTTCGTCGGCGAGGACGAGGTCGCGAAGCTCCTGCGCAAGGGCGAAGGATGGCTCGAACGGCATCCCGAGCGCGAGCTGATCGTCTCGCGCTACCTCAAGGGGTTCAGAGCGCTCGTCCGCGCCGCGAATCTGGCTCTGGAGGAAACAGATGAGCCCGAGGAGGCGGACAAGAGGCTGGCGAAGGATGCGGCCGAGGAAGCGCTGGAGAAGCCGATCCGTCTTAACGACCAGCGAATGTCTCGCATCGTTGAGGTGCTGGAGGAGCTTGGCGCTGCCTCTGTCCTCGATCTCGGCTGCGGAGAGGGCAAGCTCCTGCGCGAGCTCATCAAGCGTCGCGGCTTCGCCCGGATCGTCGGCGTGGAGGTTGCGCCGCGCGTTCTTGCCACCGCCGCCGAGCGCCTGCGGCTCGACAGGATGCCCGATCTCAAGCGTCGCCGCATCGAACTGCTCCAAGGCTCTCTCGTCTATCGCGACGATCGCTTGAAGGGGTTCGACGCGGCGGCGGTAGTTGAAGTCGTCGAGCATATGGATGCGGACCGGCTCCCGAGCTTCGAGCAAGCGGTGTTCGGCCATGCAAGGCCGGGCGCTGTGGTGATCACGACGCCCAACGCCGACTACAACGCGCTCTTCCCGAACCTGCCTGCGGGCAAGTTCCGGCACCCGGACCACAGGTTCGAGTGGTCCCGGCAGGAGTTCGAGCATTGGGCCAAGAGCCTCGCGCGGGCGCACGGCTACGAGGTGCGCTTCGAGGGCATTGGCACCGCCGATCCGGCCCTCGGGGCGCCCACACAGATGGGGATTTTCAAACGTGCGGATTGAGATCCCCGAATTCGCGCTCGTCGTGCTGATCGGGGCCTCCGGCACCGGCAAGTCCAGTTTCGCGGCGCGCCACTTCCTGCCGACGGAAGTCGTCTCTTCCGACCGCGCTCGCGGCTGGGTGGCTGACGACGAGACCGATCAGTCGGCGACCGGCGACGCGTTCGACATCGTGCATGCCATCATCGAAAAGCGTCTGAAGAACCGGCGCCTCACCGTCATCGATGCCACCAACGTCCAGCCGGAGGCTCGCAAGGGCCTGCTCGCGCTTGCGCGCAAGTGGCACGCGCTTGCCGTCGGCATCGTGTTCGACCTGCCCGAGGCGCTCGCCGTCGCCCGAAACGCGACACGGCCGGACCGGCAGTTCGGCGCCGGGCCCGTCCGCCGCCAGATGCAGAATCTGCGCCGGTCCATGCGCGGGTTGCAGCGGGAAGGCCTTCGCTATGTGCATGTGCTCAAGAGCGCAGCGGATGTGGATGCGGTCGCCATCACGCGCACCAGGCTCTGGACCGACCGGCGCGAGGACAGGGGGCCCTTCGACATCATCGGCGATGTCCATGGCTGCGCCGACGAGCTGGAGACGCTGCTGGCACGGCTCGGCTACGGCGTGAGCTGGGCGGGCAAGGCCGTCAGCGTCACGCCTCCCGATGGACGGCGGGCCATCTTCGTGGGTGACCTCGTCGACCGCGGGCCGCGCTCCCCGGACGTAATTCGTATCGCCAAGCACATGGTGGAGAGCGGGACTGCGCTGGCCGTCGTCGGCAATCACGACGAGAAGCTGAAGCGGCACCTTTCGGGCAAGAACGTCAAGGCGACCCACGGCCTCGCGGAAACGATCGATCAGCTCGCCGCGGAGCCGGCGGAGTTCTCGCGCGAGGCCCGCGACTGGCTCGACGGCCTGATCAGCCACTATGTCCTCGACGACGGCAAGCTGGTCGTCGCCCATGCCGGCCTCAAGGAAGAGATGCACGGCCGCGCATCGGGCGCGGTCCGCAGCTTCGCCATGTATGGCGAGACCAGCGGAGAGATCGACGAATTCGGGCTGCCGGTCCGCTACGATTGGGCGGCCGACTACAAGGGCCGGGCTCGGGTGGTCTACGGTCACACGCCCGTCCTCGAAGCGCAGTGGGTGAACGGGACCATTTGCATCGACACCGGCTGCTGCTTCGGCGGCAAGCTGACGGCTCTGCGCTATCCGGAAATGGAGCTGGTCTCCATTCCCGCGGCGCGCACCTATTACGAGCCGATCCGTCCGCTCGGCGCAGCGCCCGCCTCGACGCGAGCAACGCATTCGCATCAGCTCGACATCGCCGACGTGCTGGGCAAGCAGGCGATCGAGACGCGCGACGCAGGTGTCGTGGTCGTGCGCGAGGAGAATGCGGCCGCCGCTCTCGAGATCATCAGCCGTCACGCGGCCGACCCGCGCTGGCTGATCCACCTCCCGCCGACCATGTCGCCGTCCGAGACCTCGACGCGGGAGGATTGGCTGGAACGGCCGGAGGAGGCGTTCGCCTATTACGGCTCGCAGGGGATCACGTCCCTCGTCCTCCAGGAAAAGCACATGGGCTCGCGGGGCCTCATTCTGCTCGCGCGGACGCTCGAAGCGGCCGAGAAGCGCTTCGGCGTCTCCGATGGCGCCCGGGGCGT
>JAREAF010000035.1 GCA_029240475.1 Rhodospirillales bacterium
ACTTCGATGCGGCCGCGGAAGCGGTGAAGGCCGGAGCGGACGGCCTTCTCTTCCTGCCGGCGCTAACTGGCGCCATGGCTCCGGAATGGCATGCCGGCGCGCGCGGCTGCTTCTATGGCCTGACGCCCTCGCACGGCCGCGGGCATATGGCGCGAGCTTTGCTGGAAGGCTGCGCCTTCGCCATGCGCGACGTCGCCGACCGCTTGCGCGCGCTCGGAGTTGAGGCAAAGGACGTGCTGCTGCTGGGCGGCGGCGCGCGGAGCCGGATCTGGACGCAGATGCGCGTGGATGTGCTCGGGTTGCCGGGGAGGGTGGCGGCGCGCGTCGATACCTCGCCACTCGGGGCCGCCATGCTGGCCGCGGTCGCCGCTGAGATTCTGCCGGACCTGACCGCGGCGGCGGACTTGGTCCGCGCCGAACCTGCCGCGCTCCTGGACCCGAACCCGCAGGATGCGGAGGCTTATGCGCAAGCCTATGAGGGCTATCGGCGGCTGTTCGACGCGCTTCGTCCCATGTTCGGGCCGGAGGGTGGCGCGAGATGAGCCAGGATCTCATCGATCGGCTGCTTTCGGGCACGCTGCCCGATCCGGATGGCGGTCCACCCTTGCAGGTCGTCACGCGCTTCGTGGCGATCGCGCCGACCCTGCGCGGGAGCGAGGCTGACCTGGTGCGGGCGCTCGATCTCGGCAGTCATCTCGCGGTGGTCAGCGACATCGCCACTCGCGAGGTTTTGGGCGCGCGGGTCGAGCGCGCGCTGGCCAGCCTCGGACGGGTCACGTCGATCGTTCTGCCCGGACGGCCGCACCCTGACGACGAGACGGTGGAGCGCATCCGGTCTGCTTCGTCTTCAGCCGATGCGCTGGTCGCCGTCGGCTCGGGAACCATCAACGATCTCTGCAAGTATGCGAGCGCTCAAGACGCCAAGCCCTATCTGGTCTTCGCCACCGCCCCGTCCATGAACGGATACACCTCCGTCAACGCGGCCATCACGGTGCACGGGCACAAGCAGTCGCTGACGGCGCAGGCGCCGCTGGGTGTATTCCTTGACCTCTCGATCCTGGCGGCCGCGCCCGCCCGGATGATCCGATCGGGTCTCGGAGATAGCTTGTGCCGGCCCACAGCGCAGGCGGACTGGCTGCTGGCACACCTGCTACTCGGACATTCTTACCGAACCATGCCCTTCGTCCTGCTGGAGCAAGACGAAGCGCAGCTCTTTGCCAGCTCGGATGCCCTCATGGCCGGCGATCTCGAAGCCATGGCGTGCCTCGTCCGTACGCTGCTGCTGTCCGGCTTCGGGACGGCAATCCATGGCAACAGCCAGCCGGCAAGCCAGGGGGAGCATCTGATCAGCCATTTCGCCGACATGTTCGGCGATCCGAGCTGGCCGGCCTCCTTCCATGGCGAGCAGATTGGCGTGACGACTCTCATGATGGCGCGCTTGCAGGAACGGATGCTGGGAGGGCCGCCTCCCCGACTGCAGCCCGATGGAGAGACGGAACCGGGTTTCATCCGACGCTACGGCGAGCCGATCGCCCGGTCTTGCTGGAGCGAGTTCGCCGGCAAGCGCCTGGACGCCGGAAGGGCTGCCGAACTCAATGCCCGGCTTGCCGGCTCTTGGGACCAGATTCGCGAGCAAGTCGCTGCGGTGACGCGTCCAGCCCATGTTCTGCGAGAGGTGCTCCGACGGGCGGGTGCGCCGCTGGGCCATGAGGAACTCGGTTGGCCGCGGTCCTTCTCCACGCGCGCCCTGCGCTACGCCCGCGACATCCGGGCGCGATACACTTTCCTCGACCTCGCGGTCGACAGCGGTGGGCTGGAGCCGGTCGGCGATCTGCTGTAGCCGAGGCGCCTCAGGGGCGAGCCGTCAGCCCGCCATCGACCACCAGCTCCGTCCCCGTGATGAAGGAGGCCTCGTCCGAGAGCAGGAACAGGCAGGCGGACACCATGTCCTCCACTTTGCCGATCCGGCCGAGCGGGACGAACTGGGCCAGCCTGTCGATCGCCGCGGCATCCTCGTCCCACCGCGCCTGCATTGGTGTGTGCACTGGACCCGGTAAGATCACATTCGAGCGGATATTCTGCCGCGCGAACTGAATGGCGACGGACTTTGACAGGCGGATCACTGCGGCTTTGGATGCGCCATAGGCGTCCTGCGGGCGATCGTCTCCGCGGAGCGCGTCGATGGAGGAGAAATGAACCATGGCGCCCCCTCCGGCGCGCTGCATGGCAGGCACCGCATGACGGATCGTGAGGACGAAGGATTTCAGGTTGATGGCCATGACCCGGTCCCAGACCTCCATATCCATTTCGGCGCAGGACTTGTCTCGCCCAAACCACAGGACTCCCGTGGTATTGACCAGATAGTCCAGGCGACCGTGCCGGTCGGTCCAGCTGCGGATCCCGGCTGCGACGAACGAGTCATCCGTGAGGTCGCCTTGCAAATGCAGGTGCATGCCGTCGGCGGCGGTCATCTCCGCAGACGCGGGTTTGATGTCGGCGGTGGCCACGTGGGCGCCTCGGGCAAGCAGGGCCTGGGCGATGGCTAGTCCCATTCCTCCGCCCGCGCCCTCTACGAACGCCACTTTGCCTGCGACTTGCATCATCGTCCTCTAATTCAATTTGCTTGTGGAGGGGTTGACCGGTTTCCAGAATTCGCATTCCGGATCCTCAACGCCGATACCGGTCGCAGCAATACATCGCTTGGATAGGCATGCGTTAGCGCGATGGACTCTCACGCGGAAAGGCGATGATCTGATCTAGTCGATGCTGGAGCGGAATGGCGCGCTCGGGAGAATTGGATGAAGCGGAGTGCCTGTAGTGATCTCACTTTGCTGCCGTTGCCGCCCGTCGGTGCGCCGGGCGTAGCCGCTTCCCGCGCGCGCTGACGGCGTCCGCGATGCGCGCGCTCGTATTGGAAGGCGCCGGGCTGGAAGGAGCGCGGCTGCGCGACTGGCCCGATCCCAGGCCGGGTCCTGGCGAGGCGCTGATCCGGCTGAGGGCCGCCGCGCTCAACCACCGCGATCTCTGGGCCTGTCGCGGTTGGAAGGAAGGCGCCCAACCTGGCGTGCTGGGTTCCGACGGCGCGGGCGTCATCGCCGAGCTGGGCTCAGGCATATCGGATTCGACAGTCGGAGCCGAGGTCGTGATCAACCCGTCGCTCCACTGGCCGGCTCATCAACCCTTCCCGGGCCCGGAGTTCGAGATTCTCGGGCGCCCCACCGACGGCACCTTGGCAGAAGCCGTGGTCGTGCCAAGCGCGAATGTCTTTCGCAAGCCCGCCCATTTGAGCTTCGAAGAAGCGGCGGCGCTGCCCCTCTCGGCGCTCACCGCCTGGCGGGCGCTGGTGACGGTCGGGCGGCTCAGCCCCGGCGAGACGGTGCTGGTGCCCGGGGCGGGGGGCGGCACCGCGGCCGCCTGCGTACAGCTCGCTCATGCGCTTGGCGCGCGCGTGATCGCCACCTCGCGCGATGCTGCCAAGCGCGAGAAGCTGAAGCGTCTGGGAGCGGAGCTCGCGCTCGACAGCGCCGCGCCTTTCGCCGATGAAGTCCGGAAGGCGACGGGCGGCGCGGGCGCAGATCTCGTCATCGAGAGCGTCGGACGGCCCACCTGGGGAGAGTCGATCAAGGCACTCGGCCGCGGTGGCCGGCTCGTCATCTACGGCTCTACCGGAGGCGATGCGGTTGAGTTCAACCTCGTCCCGTTCTTCCTCTCCTGGCAATCGGTACTGGGCACCACAATGGGCAATGCCGGAGAGTTCGCGACCATGCTGGCCTTCGTCGAGCGCCACCGGCTCGTGCCTCCGGTGGATCGCATCTTCCCCTTCGATCAAGCCCCTGAGGCCTTGCGCCATCTGAACCGAAGCGAGCAGTTCGGCAAGGTGGTGGTGGCCTTCTAAGCTCCGGAACCCGGGGTTCGCGTCACCCGTAGGGAGGGTTTCTCGGCCCGAAATGGGCGTGTTAGCCTTTTTGCCCCAAGCCGGCGCGGCGGGCACGCACCCGAACTCACGCCCTCCAGCATCCAAGCCGGCGAACAAGAAAACGGAAGGGAGGCATCACCCATGCCGCATCTCGATCGCCGTGCGTTCCTCAAAGTCACTGCCGCCGCAGCCGCGCTCGCGCTGCCGGGCCTCGCCTCGCGCCGTGCGCTTGCCGCGCGCGAGAAGGAACTGAACATCCTCTGCTGGGAAGGCTACAACTCCGCCGAAGTCCTCGATCCGTTCCGCAGCGCGCAGGGCGCGACCGTAAAGGCGGAATCGCTGACCAACGACCCCACCATGATCAACCGCCTGCGCGCGGGCGAGACCAATGTGTGGGACCTGATCAACGTCAATAATCCCTGGGCGCGGGAGGTCATGCATCCGGAGGGGCTGATCAAGCCCTTGGATCGCGCCCGCTTCGAGCCTTATTTCGAGAAGATGCTCCCGGCCTTTAAGCCGCCCTACAAATGGGCGATGAGCGAGGACGGCAGCGAGCTGCTCGGGATGGCGCAGCGGTTCGGCCCCTACAGCTTCGTCGTCAACACCGACAAGGTCAGCCGCGAGATGGCGGAGGACCAGGGCTGGGACTTGTGGAACGATCGGAAGAACGACGGCCGCTACGGCGTGCAGGAATCCGACGACTGGAACGTCTTCAACCTGTGCCTGATCTCAGGGTTCGACCCCTTCGTTCCCCATACCGACGACCAGGTCGCCAAATACACCGAAACGGCGCGCCAGGTGTTCAAGGGGGCCAAGCTCGTGGGCGATCTCGCTACCATGAACCAGTCGCTGGTGGCCGGCGAGATCGACTACTACCTGACCGGCGGGACCTATTCGGCCTCGCCGGCCCGCTTCGACGGCCATCCGGAGATCCGCGGCGTCACGCCCAGGAGCGGACCGATGCCGGGCGGCAAGGGCGGGGTCTCCTGGATCGAGATCACCTCGACGGTGGCCAATCCGCAGCTCTCTCCCCTCGCCACGCAATTCCTGGAATATGTCCAGGACCCCGAGGTCGCGCATGTGGTCGCCTTCGCCGAGGGAACCTTCAACCCGGTGGCGCAGATGGCCAATCCGAAGTGCTTCGAGCTGTTCACCAAGGAGGAGCTCGACGCGATCCAATGGGATTCCCTTGAAGAGGAGATGGCGCGGTCGGTCGAGTACGACATCGTGCCTGATTACGAGAAGCTGCACGACATCATGACCGCCGCCAAACGCGAAGCGACGGGTGGCTGAGCGCGACGACCGGCCGGGATACCGTGGTTGAGGATCGCTCGATGGTTTCCGGCCGGTTCCCCATCCTGGAGTTGCGGGGGCTGACGAAGCGTTTCGGCGAGCTTGCCGCCGTCGACGCGGTCGATCTCGATATTCTCGAGGGCGAGTTCTTCACCATCGTCGGCCCCTCCGGCAGCGGCAAGACGACCGTGCTGCGCATGCTCGCCGGCATGGAAAGCCCGAGTTCCGGCGACATTCTGCTCAAGGGCGAGCGCATCAACGACGTCCCGGCCAACCGTCGGCCGACCTGCATGGTGTTCCAGTCGCTGGCGCTGTTTCCGCACCGCACGGTCGGGCAGAACATCGAGTTCGCCTTGAAGATCCGCGGCGACGCCGCGGCGAGCCGGCGCGCCCGCGCCTTTGAGCTGATGGACCTCCTGCGCCTGCCGCGAAGCTATTACAAGCGCGGCGTCACGCAGATTTCCGGCGGCGAGCGGCAGCGCGTCGCGCTGGCCCGCGCCTTCGCCTACGACCCGCAGATCCTCTTCTTCGACGAGCCGCTCTCGGCGATCGATTACAAGCTGCGCAAGACGCTCGAGAAGGAGCTGAAGGACATCCATCGCGAGACCGGCAAGACCTTCGTCTACATCACCCACAGCCTGGAAGAGGCGATGGTGATGAGCGACCGCATCGGCGTCATGCGCGCCGGCCGCCTGGTGCAGGTCGGCACGCCGCACGAGATCTATACCGAGCCCCGCGACAAGTTCGTCTCCGAATTCATGGGCGAGGTGAACGTCATCGACGTGGTGGCGGACGCCGACGGCCTCCTTTTCGCTGAGGCGTTCGGGACGCGCCTAACCGCGCCCGCGCACCGCCGGGGGTTCCAAAAGGGCCATCTGGTGATCCGGCCGGAGTCCCTGCGCTTCCTGGAGCGGCCCGAACAGGCCGAAAACCGCTTCGAGGGCACGCTCTACAATGAATATGTGCTGGGCTCGCGCATTCAGTACCAGGTGCGCGTGGGCGAGCATGTGTTCGCGGTCGAGCGGCTGCGCCAGCACGCCTTCGGCGGCCGCCTGGATGACCGGGTGCTGATCGGCTGGAACGCAGTGGACAGCATCCTGGTGGAGGAGTGATGGTCGCGGCAGCCGAGCGCAGCGCGCAGCCCGCCGCCGCCACGCCGGCGCGGCCCAGGTCCTCGCTCGGCTTCCGCTACAGCCTGCCGGTGCTCTTGCTGCTGGCGGTCGGGTTTATCGCGCCGCTCGTGGCGGTGATCGCCTTCAGCTTCGTCGAGCCGCGCAGCTTCGATCTCTGGAGCGAGCCCACGCTCGCCAACTACCGCACGATCTTCGAGCAGACCTATTACCGTTCCTTCCTCTGGTCTCTCGCCTTCGCCGCGCTCACGGTGGTCGTGCTGGCGGTGATCTGCTACCCGGTCGCCTATGGCCTCGCGCGGGTCTTCGGCCGCTGGTCGAACCTGGTGACGCTTCTGTTCGTCCTGCCGCTCTTCATCTCCGAGAATGTCCGCCTCTATGGCTGGGTGCTGTTCCTCATCAAGGGCGGTGTGCTGCTGGGCGGCGTCAAGGCTTTGACCGGGATCGAGCTGACCTCCATCCTGTTCACCCCGCCGATGATCGTCTTCGGCATGGTCTATGTGTATCTGCCCTTCATGCTGTTCCCGATGACCTTGGGTCTCAGCATGGTGCCGCGCGAGGTGACGGAAGCCGCCTTCGACCTCGGAGCGTCGCGCGCGCAAGTCTTCCGCGAGGTCGAGCTGCCTTTGGCGATGCCGGGCATCATCATCGGCGCGCTCCTCACCTTCGTGCTCGGCGTCGGCGCCATCGTCGAGGCCAAGGTGCTGGGCGGCCAGTCGGTGATCCCGATCACCCACGACATCGAGATCGCCTTCACTTATGCGCAGAACTGGCCGCTCGGCGCGGCGCTCTCGGTGCTGCTGATGCTGGTCGTCGGCGTGCTGGTCCTGATCGTCCTGAAGCGGTTCGATCTCGACCGCATCCTCGGGCGGCGGTGATGGGAATGGACGCGCAGCAGCGCCGCTGGGTGAAGCCGCTGATCGTCGCCTGGACGGCGGCGATCTGCCTGTTCCTTTACATGCCCGTGGCGGCGGCGGCGCTGGCATCGCTCTCGCAGTCCCGCTATTTCACCTTCCCCGTCGCCAAATGGTCGACGGTCTGGTGGGGCAAGACCTTCGATTCCATTCAGATCCGCGAGCTGATCGAGACCTCCATCACCATCGCCATGCTGGTCACCGCGATCTCGGTCGTGCTGGCCTTCTTCGGCGCGCTCGCCTTCGCGCGCTATCGCTGGCGCGGGCGCAGCCTCTATCAGCGCCTGGTGCTGCTCCCGATCTTTTTCCCGCAGTCGGTGCTCGGGCTGGCGCTGCTGCTCTGGTTCAGTGCGCTGGGCTTGACGCTCTCCTGGCAGACCGCCGTCTTCGCGCATCTGGTCTGGATCGTGCCGGTGGCCACGCTGGTGATCGCCATCCAGGTCTACAGCTTCGACCCGGCCCTGGAGGAGGCGGCCGCAGATCTCGGCGCGAGCCGCTGGCAGGTGCTGAAGGAGGTGACGCTGCCGGTGCTCTGGCCGGGCATCTTCTCCGGCGCGCTGTTCAGCTTCCTCCTGTCCTGGGGCAATTTCCCCTTGTCGCTCTTCACGACCGGCGCGGATTCCACGGTGCCCGAATATCTCTATGCCAAGATGATCGCCGGCTACACGCCCGGGGTGCCGGTGCTGGGCACGGTCTCCACGTTGGGAGCCGCGGTGCTGCTGCTCGGAGGCTACGGCCTGATCACGGTCATACGCCGCGCGCGGGGTACCTGAACACCGCGTTTCCCTCGGCCCGTTAGCCGGCCGCCTGCAACGACGTGAAGGTCTTCAGCTCCCGGATCAGCTCGTCCGTGTTGCGGATGCGTGCATAGCCGCGCATGGCCTCGATCGTGTGCGCGTGCTCCTCGGGCGAGCGGCCGACACAGGCATCGGCTACCAGCGTCACGTAATAGCCGCGATCGGAGGCGTCGCGCACCGCGGATTCGACGCATTGATCCGTGAAGAGGCCGAGGATGGCCAGATCTTCGATGCCGAGATTGCGCAGCACATAATCGACGGCCGTCGAGTTGAACACGCCCGAGGAGGTCTTGGGCAGCACCACGTCGCGCTCGGCCGGAGCGATCTCGGGACGCACGCGGCCGCCCTTCGAGCCGCGCGGGATGTGCACGTCCGAGAGCTTGTGATCCAGGCTGCGGTCGCGACCGTCCGGCGTCAGGCTCTCGATGACCGTGTAGACAACCTCCTCGCCGGCGGCGCGGAAGGTGGAGACCAGGCGCGCCGCATTGGGCAGCGCACGCCGCTCCAGCGCGTCGAAATAGAGATCGAGGCGCTCGGGCGTCCAGCGCTTGCCGGGCTTGGCGAAGGTGCCTTCCCCGCGCCGGGTGAAGGCCTCCTGCACGTCCACGATCAGCACCGCCGAGCGGCCGGGCCGCATCGGACTCTCGCGCGTTCGCTTCTCCATCTCCGCTCCTCGCTCCGAATTCCCGGACGATCATAGCAGAGCGCGCCGGCCCGAGAATTCCCCGAACGAGCCCTGGCATCGACCCGGTCCCTTCGTTCTATGCTCAGGCGGCACAGCCGAGGGAGCCCCCTGTCCATGGACTTCATCTTCATGTTCACGCGTCACGACCAGACGGTCGAGGACTGCCTCGATGTGTTCGAGGCGATCAGGCCGGCGGGCGTGACGCATTTGGGCTTCAAGGATGTCGGCGTCGATTATTCGACGCTGGAGCGGCTGCACCGGGCGATCAAGGAGAACGGGGCCACCAGCTATATGGAGGTGGTCTCGACGACGCCCGAGGCGGTGCTGAATTCCGCGCGCGTGGCGCGGCGGCTCGGCGTCGACCGGCTGATGGGCGGCACCGATGTGGCCGGCGTGAAGGAGATTCTCAAAGGCACGAATATCGCCTATCTGCCCTTTCCGGGACGGCCGGTGGGACATCCCACGAAGCTCGGCGGGAGCCCGGGCGAGGTGGAGGAGCAGTGCCGGCGTTTTCTCGATCAGGGCTGTGCGGGCGTCGACCTGCTTGCCTACCGCGCCACCGAGGCCGAGCCGCTCGAGCTCATCCGCGCCGCCCGGCGCGGACTGGGCAAGAAAGGTTTGCTGATCGTCGCCGGCTCGATTGATTCGCCCGAGCGGATCCGCGCGGTTGCCGAGGCTGGGACCGACGCGTTCACCATCGGCTCGGCCGCTTTCGACGGCTCCTTCTCGCCCCGCAAGGGCCTGCTGGCCAATCAGCTCAGGGATATCTTGAGAGCGTGCGGTTAGCCACCCTTCGAGATGCCGTCGGGGCACACTTCAGGTGAGGACCTGTTGCTCTCCTCATCCTCAGGTACCCGCCGCGGGCGTGGGCTCGAGGGATGGGGAGCCTCAAAAGATTTCCATGTACTCGTTCCGCTCCCAGTCGGTGATGGCGCCGCGGAAGCGGGCGAGCTCGAACCGCTTAACGGTGGTGAAGAGCTTGATGAAGTCGGCGCCGAGCAGCTCGCAGAAGGGTCGGTCGGCCTCAAGGTAGTCCAATGCCTGCTCGAGGCTCTGCGGGAGCTTGGGCAGGCTCGGATCCTCCTCACTCGGACCGGGCACCTCGGGGGCGAGCGGCAGCTTGTCGCGAATTCCGAGGAGGCCGGCTGCGAGCACCGCGCTTGCGCTGAGATAGGGGTTGCTGATAGCCGAGGCGCCGCGCATCTCGTGATGCGTGGCTTTGTCGCGACTGGCTTTGGTGCGCACCAGTGCGGTGCGGTCCTCGATACCCCAGCTGATGTTCGACGGGGCGAAGGTGTGGGGCTTCAGCCGATGGTAGCAGTTCGGAGTCGGACCGATCAGCGACATCATCGCGCGGGAATGAGCGATCAGGCCGGCACAGAAGGAGCGGGCAGCCGTCGAGAGCCCGTCCGGATCGCTCTCGTCCAGGAAGGCGTTGGCGCCCGAGTTGCGGTCGATCAGGCTGACATGGACATGGCAGCCGGATCCGGCCGAGTTGGCGAAGGGCTTGGACATGAAGGTGGCGAGATAGCCCTCGCGGTGCGCCAACTCCTTGATCGCGTTCTTGAAGGTGAAGGCCTTGTCGGCGGCGGCGATTCCCACCGCAGGGCCGTAATTGATCTCGAACTGCGAGGGGGCGTATTCGCAGTTATGGGTGATGATGTCAATGCCGACCGCCCGCAGCTGGTCGAGCATGCGCAAGACCGCGTCGACATAGAGGTTCCGCGTCGTGTTGAAGATCTGATAGCCGCCGAACAGCGGCTGCCGCGTCTCGCGGTCCAGCAGGTAGAACTCGAACTCGTGCCCCATCATGACGTCCAAGCCGATCTCGGCCGCCTGGGCGAGCAGCGCCTTGAGCACCGCGCGCGGCGAGCCCCTGAGGGGCGAGCCGTCCAGATGGTGCACGTCGCAGATGACCCTCGCCATGTTCGGCAGCCAAGGGATGCGCCGCACGGTCTCGAAATCCGGGAAGAGCTTGGTGTCTGCGTAATTGATCTCTTCGTTCAGCCCGCAGCCGGGGACGACATTCGAGGAGGTGTCGAGCCCGAGCGTGCCGCCGTAGAGATTCAGCCCGCCGCGGGCATAGCTCTCCACGGCGTCGATCGGGACCAGCTTCGAGCGCGAGGTGCCGTGCAGATCCGGCAGCTCGAACCGGACATATTGCACGCCTTCCGAACGTAACTTTTTGATCCCGTCCAGAATAGGATCGTCCTTGGCCATGTTCCTCCGCTCCCTGTTAGGATTGGCATTCCGGCGTTGCGACGAGGCTAGCCGCGATTCTTGTACCATCTCAACCGTGACGTTCCCGGAGCGCATCGCAGGCGGCCGAGATGAGCAGACTGCGCTCCGGGTAAGGCGAAAGAGGAGCTGAAGCACGGGCGGATGGGTCGAGATCGCGTCCCTGGTGGCCGGGCCTACCGGATGGTATTCAGAGCTCGTCGGCCATGGCAACCGCAGGGCGGTAAGCATGGTCATCGCTCGCCACTCTTCCAGCGTGATAGGCTCAAAGACCATTCTGAAGGACAGGAGATGCCCATGGCCGGCACGGCGCTTGCGCAGCTTGACGACAGCCTGACCGGGGCGCGGGTCGCGCTGGAGGAGGTGCCGGTCGTCGATTTCCGGCCATTCCTTTCGGGGAAGGCGGCCGAACGCAAGCGCGTCGCGCTCGAGATCGGCCGCGCCTGCCGGGACATCGGCTTCTTCTACATCGTGGACAGTGGGGTTCCCCAAAAGCTGGTCCAGCGCCTGTTCGCGGAGGCCAAGCGATTCTTCGCCCTGCCCCCCGAGCGCAAGGCCGAGATCGCCATCGAGAAATCCAAATGCCATCGCGGCTGGTTCGCCTTGGGCGGGGAGAATCTCGATCCCGCCAAGCAGAAGGAGGCGGGAGACTACAAGGAGGGGATCAAGATCGGGCGCGACCTGCCCCTGGATCACCCTCTGGTGAGGGCGGGCCTGCCCCTCCACGGTCCCAACCAGTGGCCGAGCGGGCTGCCGGGATGGAAGGAGACGATGCAGGAGGGCTATGACGCCCTGGGCCAGCTGGGGCGCGAGCTCATGCACGCCTTCGCGTTCGCCCTGGAGCTGCCGGAGAGCCATTTCGACCGCTGGCTGACCGGACCGATGGCCACCCTCGGGCCCCTGCATTATCCCCCGCAGAGCGGCCGAATCACCGAAGCACGGATCGGTGCGGGGGCGCATACCGATTTCGGATGCCTGACCATTCTCGCCCAGGACCCCGTCGGCGGGCTGCAGGTCCGCAACAGCGCCAGGAAATGGATCGACGCCCCCTTCGTGCCGGGCAGCTTCGTGGTGAATATCGGGGACATGATGGAGCGCTGGACCAACGGCGTCTTCGCATCGACCCTGCACCGGGTCATCAACAGCTCGGGCCAGGACCGCTACTCGCTGCCCTTCTTCTTCGATCCCGATTTCAACGCCGACCTGACCGTGCTCGAGACCTGCACCGGACCCGGAAGCCCGCCCAAATATCCGCCGACCACGGGCGGGCAGCACCTGCTGGACCGCATCAACGCGACCTTCGAGTATCGCGGCGAGGGCGAGAACGAATAGTTGCGAATCGCGGGCGGTCTAGCTGATCACATTGAACGGGAGCTATGCACAACAGGCAATGCCGGCTCGCATCAGACCTTTAAACTCAATTGTCGGTGGTTGCGGGCCCCCGCAACCAGCTTTACTTGCGCCGCATGGGCCTCGTCCTCCGGACGGGGCCTTCGGTCTTTCTGGGCAATGCTGAGAATGGCGGCGAGCTCGCCCGTGAGGTCGACCCGCAGCCGGCCATCC
>JAREAF010000392.1 GCA_029240475.1 Rhodospirillales bacterium
GCCGCTCTCCATCGGCGACGGCGAGCTGGCCGAGACCGCAGATGTGGTGGTCTCGGTCCCGGAGATGTTCCGCTATTGGCTCCAGGGCGGGCGCATCGATGTGGGCTTTCTGGGCGCCGCGCAGCTCGACCGCTACGGCACCATCAACACCACCGTGATCGGCGATTACCGCAAGCCCAGCGTGCGGCTGCCGGGCGCTGGCGGCGCGCCGGAGATCGCCACGCTCGCGGGCGAGGTCTTCATCATCCTCAGGCACGGCAAGCGCGCGCTGGTCGACAAGCTCGATTTCGCCACCTCGCGCGGCTTGCTCCCCGGCGACCGCGTCGAGGGGGCGGGGCGGCGCGGCAAGGGGCCGACGGTTCTGGTGACCGATCTCGGCATCCTGAAACCCGACCGGGAGAGCCGCGAGCTGACGCTGGTCTCGCTGCACCCCGGCGTCACGATCGAACAGGCCAAGGCGGCGACCGGCTGGCCCCTCCAGGTTGCAGCCGACCTAATCGAGACGCCGCCGCCGGCCGCCGCGGAGCTGGAGGCCCTGCGGGCGCTGAAGGAGCGCACGCGCCGGGCGCATGGCGAGGACTGATCCCGCGATGACCGAAGCCTTCCTCTGTGACGGGGTGCGCACGCCGATCGGCCGCTATGGCGGCGCGCTCGCCTCGGTGCGCACCGACGACTTGGCCGCCCACCCGATCCGCGCGCTGACGCGCCGGCACCCCGAGATCGACTGGGCGGCGGTGGACGAGGTGATCCTCGGCTGCGCCAATCAGGCGGGTGAGGACAACCGCAATGTCGCGCGCATGGCGCTGCTGCTGGCGGGATTGCCGGCGAGCGTGCCGGGCAGCACGGTCAACCGCCTCTGCTCCTCGGGCCTGGAGGCGGTGGCGCAGGGCGCGCGCGCGATCCGCACCGGCGAGGCGGAGCTGGTGATCGCAGGCGGGGTCGAGGGGATGAGCCGCGCGCCTTTCGTGATGCCGAAGGCTGAGCAAGCTTTCGCCCGCAGCGCGGAGATTTTCGACACCACCATCGGCTGGCGCTTCGTCAATCCCGAGATGCGCGCGCGCTACGGCGTGGACGCGATGCCGGAGACGGCCGAGAATGTCGCGACCGAGTTCCAGATCACGCGCGCCGACCAGGACAAATTCGCGTTGCGCAGCCAGCAGCGCGCGGCCAACGCGAGGGCCTCCGGCTTCTTCGCCGCGGAAATCGAGCCCGTTGAGATCTCGGGGCGCAAGGGCGCGGTCCGCGTTTCAGAGGACGAGCATCCGCGCCCCGACACCACGCTCGAGAACCTGGCCAAGCTGCCGACGCCCTTCCGCCAGGGCGGCACGGTGACGGCGGGCAACGCCTCGGGCGTCAATGACGGGGCGGCGGCGCTGATCATCGCCTCGGAGGCGGCGGCCAAGCGGCACGGGCTCACGCCGCGCGCGCGGATCCTGGGCGCGGCCGCGTCGGGGGTCGAGCCGCGCATCATGGGCATCGGGCCAGTCCCCGCGACCCAGAAGCTGTTGAACCGCCTCGGTCTCGGCCTCGACCAAATCGACGCGGTCGAACTGAACGAGGCCTTTGCCGCTCAGGCGCTGGCCTGCCTGCGCCAGCTCGGGCTGCCCGACGACGCGCCGCAGGTGAACCCCAATGGCGGCGCGATCGCGCTCGGCCATCCGCTCGGCATGAGCGGCGCGCGGCTGGCCCTGACCGCGCTCCGCGAGCTGGAGCGCGGCAAGGGCCGCTACGCGCTCTGCACATTGTGCGTGGGCGTGGGCCAGGGTCTCGCCCTTGCCCTGGAGCGGGTCTAGCCGGTCCGCTTGCCTTTCTGGCAATTTGCCCTATATAGTTGGGCAGATTGCCGGAGCACTCCGATGCCGCGCACCGCCAGATCCTCCCGCCGCGATGTCAGCATCGCCAAATCCGGCCGGCTCCGGCGGCTTGCCGCCGGCGGTGCCGTGACGGCCGAGAGCGTGGCCGCCATCGAGCAGGGACTGCCCATCAGCGTGTTGTCCGAACTGCGCGAGCTCTTGCGAGAGGATGAAATCGAGCGGCTGGTCATTCCGCGGCGCACGCTCGCGCATCGGCGGCTGCGGGGTGAGCCGCTCTCCGCCGAGGAGTCCGATCGCGCCCTGCGGGTTGCCAGGGTGGCCGAGCTGGCGACCGCCACACTGGGAACCCAAGAGAAGGCGATGGCTTGGCTGAGGCACGAACATCGTCTCCTCGACGGCCGCAAACCCCTCGATCTCTCCCGCACCGAAGCCGGCGCGCGGCTCATCGAGAACATGCTGGCACGCATCGCCTGGGGTGCGGCGATCTGATCTTCACCTCATCCGATGCAGGCTTGGCGGTTAAGCATCGCTCGCTATGCCGACCGGCTGGATGGCGGGTTCGGTCTGGTGCAGGCCGGCCGGTGGAACAGCATCGGGCGGCGCGTCACTTATGCAGCAACAACGCCCAGCCTTTGCGTGCTCGAAAGACTGGTGCATCTCGACCTGACCGTGGCCATGCCGGACGACCTGGTCATGATCGAGATCGATCTGCCCGATGAGGGCGGCATCCGGCTTATAGAGCCGGGCGACCTGCCCGGCCGGTGGATTTCCGATGAGGTGGTGTCTCGAAGCATAGGCGATGCGTGGCATGCGTCGGGCGAGACTTTGGCGCTTTCCGTACCCTCCGCCGTCCTGCCGATGGAACGTGTGGCTGATCGCAATCTGGTCATCTGTCATGAGCATCCGGCTGCTCTCCGTCTGCGGATCGTGCGATCGGAGCCTTTCCGGCTGGATCAGCGGCTCCGTCCGGGGTTGGCGTAGCCGCAGAAGCGCCGCGCACAGCACTTTTCCGCCGCTTGCGCGCACCCTTCCGCCGGGCCAGACTGTTCGGTTCAAGAACAACCGGCGGTCATGCGCCCACGCGAACCGCGGGGATCCGCCGGAGCAAAGAGGAGGAGTCGATGTCGATCACGCTCAGGGCCGGACGCTGGTCCGGCCGGCTGGCCGCACTTGCGCTCGGGCTGGCCATGTCCGCGATGTCGCCCCAAGCGCAAGCGCTCGATGAGGTGAAGATCATCGCCCCCGCCGCGCCGGGCGGCGGCTGGGACCAGACCGCGCGCACCATGGCCGAGGCCATGCAGACCGCCGGGGTCGTTAAGAATGTGCAGGTCAGCAACGTCCCGGGCGCGGGCGGCACGATCGGCCTCGCTCAGTTCGCCGACGCGCAGAAGGGCAAGGAAGATTCCTTGATGGTGACCGGCCTCGTGATGGTCGGCGCGATCCTCACCAACAACTCGCCGGTCTCGCTCGCCGACACCACGCCCATCGCGCGTCTCACCGGCGAGTACGAGATCATCGTCGTGCCGGCCGATTCCAAGTTCCAGACCATGGCCGACCTGGTCGCGGCGATGAAGGCCGATCCGGGTTCGGTCGCCTGGGCCGGCGGCTCGGCCGGCGGCACCGACCATATCCTGGTCGGGCTGATCGCCCAGGCGGCGGGCTCCGACCCGACGAAGATCAACTATGTGCCCTTCTCGGGCGGCGGCGAGGCGCTGGCGGCGCTGCTCGGCGGCCATGTCGCGGCCGGCGTCAGCGGCATCGGCGAGTTCATCGGGCAGGTCGATGCGGGCAAGCTGCGCGCCCTCGCGGTCTCCGGCCCCGAGCCGATCAACAACATCCCCACCCTGAAGGAGCAGGGCGTCGATGTGGAGCTGGCGAACTGGCGCGGCATCGTCGCCCCTCCAGGGCTTTCGCCCGAGGCGACGCAGGAGCTGGTCGCCACCGTCAGCAGGACGGTGGAGAGCCAGCCCTGGCAGGAGGCTTTGAAGACCAAGGGCTGGACCGACCTCTACATGGCGGGCGACCAGTTCGCGGAATTCCTGCGCAGCGAGGAGGCGCGAATCAAGGGCGTCCTGACCCAGATCGGCCTGGTGAAGTGAGGGCGGCGTGAGCGTCCAAGCCGAGGACGGCTCGCGGCGGGCCGCCCTCGGCTCCTTTTTGATCGCCGCCGCGTTGGCGGCGCTCGGCATTTTCATGCTGTGGGAGACCTGGTCGATGCC
>JAREAF010000393.1 GCA_029240475.1 Rhodospirillales bacterium
GGCGCCAGCGCCGATGCGACGGGAGCCAACAGCCTGGCGGCCGGCTTCAATGCCCAGGCCTCGGGAGTCTCCAGCACGTCTGTGGGCGATGCCAGCACAGCCACCGCAGACCGTGCGGCCGCCTTTGGCGCGGGCGCCGATGCGATCGGGATCGAAAGTCTCGCCGCCGGCACCCGCTCCTCGGCCAGCGCGGAAGTGGCGACCGCCCGTCGGCACGGACACAACGGCGACGGCCGCCGGAGCGGCGGCGTTCGGCAACAGCGCCGACGCGATGGGCATCGGCAGCCTGGCTGCTGGCAACGGGGCGCAGGCTCAAGGCAATGAGAGCGTCGCTATCGGCTCTAACGCCAGCGCCATGACTCCTTCCACCATCGCCATCGGCCGGGACAGCATGGCCGATCAAGGCGGACTCGCTCTCGGCGCTCAGGCCAACGGAACTGGCGTGCGCAGTGTGTCGATCGGTTCGGCAGCTCAAGCCACGGGGATCGACAGCGTTGCCATGGGCAATCTGGCGGTCGCCAGCAACGGAAACGCCGTCGCCATCGGCAACATGGCCAATGCATCGGCCAGCAACTCCGTTGCCATCGGCCAAGGCTCCGTCGCCAATCAGGCGAATTCGGTCTCCGTGGGCGCGGCGGGGGCCGAGCGCAACATCACCAACGTCGCCGCCGGCGTCAACGCCACCGACGCGGTGAACGTCAGCCAGCTGACGGGCGTGTCCACCACCTTGACGAGCAGCATCGGGGAGCTGGAGAGCCAGATCGCCGACCTTGAGGATCAGTCCTCGCGCGGCATCGCCGCGGTCGCGGCGCTGCAGCAGCCCGTCTACCACGAGCCGGGCGACCTCGTCGCGGTGATGGGCACCGGCTATTACGAGGGCGAGACCGCCATCTCGGCCGCCATCGGCTATCTCAACGAGACCGGCGCGATCGGCTACTCGGCCGGCATCGGCCTGCCGCTCGGCGGCGACGGGCCGGTCGTGCGGGCCGGCGTGTCGTTCAAGCTGAACTGAGCATCTCGGGCGAGGCGCTCGCGGCCGGCGGGCTCACGAGCGCCTCCGTCTCGCCCGTACCAAGCTTCTTAACCAACTTCGCCGAGAGTCGCCCGGACCCGTCCAGGCGACTCCGGCATGACCCAAACGGCGCAGATCTCCACCGACCGCAAGCGGGCCATCCGGCTCCGCGTGCGCCTGACGCTTCCCATCGCCATCGCGGCGCTCCTCCTGGCGCTGGAGCTTGCGGCGATCCTCTGGCTCGGGGCGGGCCGCTTCAGCTACACGCTGGACGACGCCTACATCCATCTCGCGGTCGCCGAGGAGCTCGCCCGGGGCGGCTACGGCATCAATCCGGGCGAGTTCGCCGCGCCCGCCTCCTCCATCCTCTGGCCGGCGCTGCTCGCGCCATTCGCTCCATTTGAGTGGCACCTTTTCGTGCCGCTGCTCCTCAACATCGGCGCGCTCCTGGGCTGCGTCGCGCTTCTATGCCGCCTGTTCGGGACCGCGCTCCAGGACCGGGCGACGACGGCGCTGCGGAACGGGCTCGCGATCATTCTGCCGCTCGCCGCGGGCCTGGTCCCGATCGCCTTCACCGGGATGGAGCATCTGCTGCAGGCCTGGCTCGGCCTCCGGTACGAGTCCCTGGCCCTGACCCTGCCCCTGGCCGCGCTGCTGTGGCGGGGAGGATACCGCCGGCAGGTCGCGGCGACGCTCGGCGCCCTCGCACTCTGCCTCGCCGCCTTCTCGGCCCTGCTGCTGTCGCACGGGCTGCCGCCGCTGCCGAGCTCGGTCCTCTCCAAAGCCGGGTCCGCCGGCGCGGACCTCTCGTTGGCGCGCTCCCTCCTGTCCGGGCTCGGCAGGCAGTTCGCGCAAGGCGAGGGCTGGCTTCTGCTGGCCCTGATGCTCGCGCTGCTCTCCGCCGCGGCGCTGCTGCGCCGCTGTCGCGGCCTCGCCCTGGCGCTCGCCGGCGCGACCGCGCTGCATCTCTGTTTCGGCCTGACGAGGACCTCGTTCGGCCGCTACGAGGCCTACATCCTCATCCTGGACCTCGCCTTCCTGGCCATGCTCGCGGCGCCGCGGCTGGCCGACCTTGCGAAGGCGCGCGGGTCGGCGCTCGCCCTCATCGCCGCGGGGCTGCTGCTGACGCCCCTCTGGCCCACCGCATTGGCGCGCCTCGCGACCGTTCCGCTGGCGGCGGACAACATCGCCTCGCAGCAGCGCGAGATGCGCCGCTTCGCGACCGAGTTCTGGGGCGGGCCCGTGGCGGTCAACGATCTCGGCTGGGTCTCGTACCGGAACGACGCCTATGTGCTGGACCTGTGGGGGCTCGGCTACGAGGAGGCGCGCAGGCGCCGCATTTCCGGCGAACGCGGCTGGGCGGAGGAGCTGCTCCGCCGACGCGACGTCGCCCTCATGATGGTCTATGACGGCTGGCTCGGGCGCGAGGTGCCGCCGGGTTGGGTGCCGATGGGCCGGCTCGTCCTGACGCGCAAGCGCATGTCGCCGGCCGAGGCGGAGGTCGGCTTCTATGCGCGGCCGGACCGCGCCCAGGAGCTCGCCGACGCCGTGCGCCGCTTCGCCGCGGGCCTTCCCGAGGGGGCGACCTTCCGTTTCCCGGGCTAGCGGGGCTCAGACGACCGGCGAGGCGCCGATCACATAGGGGTGCAGCCCGATCAGCGCCGCATAGAGCAGCGCCGCGATCGCGAGGCGCCACCAGCCGATCTCCGACCAGACCAGGCGGTTGCGCCCTTGGGCGATCGCGGCGAAGGGCACCACCGAGGTCTGCGCCTCGAAGGCCGCGAAGCCCACCGGATCGCGCCGGCGCGACTTGCGGTCGATCTCGCGCATGCCGACGAGCGACAGCGCCAGGATCCCGCCGAACAGCACGAGCGAGGGCAGATCGCCATTCACCAGGAGATGCCCTCCCGCCCACAGCGCCATGGCCCAGAGGAACGGATGGCGCGTGATGCGCATGATGCCGCGGGCCGCGTCGGCATCCGCGCTTTGCCCGACCGAGGTCGGGTTGCGCTGACTGAAGGCGCCCACATAGAGCAGCGCCGCCGGCGCCATCAAGACGATCGGGACGGCCGCGAGCCCCGGCCCGCCCCACCAAGGCTCGCGCGGCGCGACGGCATAGCCGTAGCCGAGCCAGACGAGCCCGATCAGCGCGATCGTGGAATAAAGCGCAAGGAAGCCGCGCTCGCCCAAGCGCGCGACCATGCCGGGCCGCACCGCCGCCGCCGAGAGCAGCACATGGCCGCCGAAGAAGACCAGCGCGCCGGCCGCGAGATGCAAGATCGGGTTCACGGGTGCCGATGCTGGTTCGCCGCCGCTCCTCGCGTCAAGAGGGCCGCCGCGCCCCTCTTTCACTTTTCCGCGAGGCCGTGGCGGCGGCGGAAGGCGGTCAGCGTGTTCTGCAAGAGGCAGGCGATGGTCATCGGGCCGACGCCGCCGGGCACCGGGGTGATCGCCCCCGCGACCCTCTCCGCCTCGGCGAAGGCGACGTCGCCCACGAGCCGCGCCTTGCCGTCCCGCTCGACGCGGTTGATGCCGACATCGATCACGACCGCCCCCGGCTGGACCCAGTCGCCGCGCACCATCTCGGGCCGGCCGACCGCCGCGACCAGGATCTCGGCGCCGCGGCATTCGGCGGGAAGGTCGCGGGTGCGGGAATGGGCAATGGTGACGGTGCAATTCTCGTTCAGCAGAAGCTGCGCCATCGGCTTGCCGACGATGTTCGAACGGCCCAGCACCAGCGCGCGCTTGCCGGAGAGATCGCCCAGCCGGTCCTTCAGCAGCATGAGGCAGCCGAGCGGCGTGCAGGGCACCAGCCCGGGCATGCCCGTCGCCAGCCGCCCGACATTGATGATGTGGAACCCGTCGACATCCTTGTCGGGGTCGATCGCGTCGAGCACCTTCGAGGAATCGACGTGCTTGGGCAGCGGCAGCTGCACCAGGATGCCGTCCACCGCCGGATCGGCATTGAGGCGGCGGATCAGCGCGAGGAGGTCGGCTTCGGACGTGCTCGCGGGGAGGCGATGCTCCAAGGAGTTCATCCCCACTTCCTTGGTCTGCAGCGCCTTGTTGCGCACATAGACCTGGCTGGCCGGATCCTCGCCCACCAGCACGACGGCGAGCCCCGGCACCGAGCCGCGCGCCCGCTTGATCTCGGCGACGGCGGTGCCGATGCGACCGCGCAGCCCTTCCGCGAAGGCCTTGCCGTCGATGATGTTTTCTTTCGTCATGTGTCGAATCCTCCCGCCCTCGAGCGCGGGCGAACTAGAGCCGTGGTCCCGGGCGCCCGGCTCGCGCGCAAGCGAAGCCGCATGTCACCGCTGCGACTTGGCTTGCAGCGCCCGGGCGAGCCAGGCTTCCAGGCGCGGCTGCAGCAGGACCGGGTCGCCCGCCAGCAGGATGGACTTGCGCCGGTCGGCCGCGCCCGCAGTCAGCGTCAGGCCGCGCTTGGGGCACGCCCCATTCCTCGGCCAGGAACTCGATGAGCTCGGCATTGGCGCGCCCGCCCTCCGGCGGCGCCTTGACCGCGATCTTCAGGTCGGAGCGTCCGTCCGGGCGCTCGGCCAGCCCGAGCACGCGCGCGCTCGCCGATTTCGGGCTGAGCCGCACCAGCACGCGCAGCCCGCCTGCGACCGCGACGAAAGGCGAGGTCACCCGACCGGCCGCTCGACCAGATATTCCTGCATCAGTCCCCGGATCAGCAGCAGCACGACGATCAGCGCCAGCGGCGACAGGTCCACGCCGCCGAGATTGGGCAGGATGCGCCGGAAAGGCCGCAAGGCGGGCTCCACCAGCCGGTAGAGGAAATCGCCCACCGTGCGGACGAACTGGTTGCGCGTGTTGATGATGTCGAAGGCGACCAGCCAGCTCAGCACCACATAGATGATGACCACCCACATATAGAGGTCGATCAGGCTGCTGATCAGTCCGACGATCGTGTTCATGTTGGGGTGCGGGTGCCGGGACGAGGAGCGCGCGAATGCGGGCGGAACCCTAGCCCAGGCCTCGACGCATCTGCAAGGGCGGGTCCTTGGCCGGCCTTGACAGCTTCCGGCCCGCCACCACATATTCGCCCGCCCGCAGCTCCGGGGCCGTAGCTCAGTTGGGAGAGCGCCTCGTTCGCAATGAGGAGGTCAGGGGTTCGATTCCCCTCGGCTCCACCATCATCAAGCCGCTATTGGGCCGCCAAGGCGCGTCCACAGCGCCGAATCGGCCATCAACCGCGCCGGGCCGTCTCGCGCAGCGTCTTCATCGCTCCGCCCCAGGCGATCACCTGGTCCAGCAGGGCCTTCACCGAGCCCTCATGGTGGGCGCCCGGCTTGAAGGTGGTGAAATTCTCAAAATCGGTGAAGAGCGACAGCGCGACCTGCGCGCGGACGTCGGCCACCTGCAGCTCGCCCATGACCAGGCGCAGACTCTCGACCGCGCGCGTTCCGCCGGCGCTGCCATAGCCGACGAAG
>JAREAF010000394.1 GCA_029240475.1 Rhodospirillales bacterium
GACCCCGAGAAGCGCAAGCAGATGTATCTTGCGCTGCAGAAGAAGCTGCAGGAGGACGGACCGTTCGTCATCATGTTCCAAAGCACCGAGCAGATCGCACGGCGCACGAACGTGAACGGCTTCGTGTCCGGTCCGACCTACGACACGGTCTATTATCGGCTCGTGACGAAGTCGTGAGCCGGTCATGAGGCCCGTTCGGCGGCCGCCGCGCTAAGGGTTCGCCCGATGCGGGTCGCGACGGCTCCCGACCCCACCGCCGTCCTGCGGACGCGCTCCGCCGAGCGGCGCGCCAGGCAGCGAGGCTGGCTGCGCAAGGCAGCCGGCCTCCTCGCCTCGGTCCTCCTCACCTTCTTCGGCCTTCTGGCGATCACCTTCGTGATCGGCCGGGTGGTCCCCATCGACCCGGTGCTGGCGATCGTTGGCGACCGGGCGCTGCCGCAGGTCTATGCGCGCGTGCGCGCCGAGCTTGCGCTGGACGAGCCCCTCTATGTCCAGTTCTGGATCTACATCTCGAAGGTGCTGCAGGGCGACTTCGGCACCTCGGTCCTCACCTCCCGGCCGGTGCTGGAGGACATCCTGCGTTTCTTCCCGGCCACGATCGAGCTCGCCACCCTCGCGACGTTCGCCGGCGTGCTCCTGGGCGTGCCGATGGGAGTCATCGGAGCAACCCATCACGGCCGCTGGCCGGACCATTTCATCCGTGTCGTCGGGCTGGTCGGCTATTCCGTCCCGGTCTTCTGGCTCGGCCTGGTGGGCCTGCTGATCTTCTATGCGCGCCTGGACTGGGTCGCCGGGCCCGGGCGCCTCGACGTATTTTACGAGGACATCGTCGAGCCGGTGACCGGGCTCTTGCTGATCGACGCGGCCATCGCCGGCGATTGGGACGTGCTCGGCAACGCCTTCAGCCACATCCTCCTGCCCGCCTCCATCCTCGGCTATTTCTCGCTCGCCTATATCAGCCGGATGACGCGCAGCTTCATGCTGGAGCAGCTGCGCCAGGAATATGTCATCACGGCGCGCGCGAAGGGCTTGTCGGAGCGGCGCGTCGTGTGGCGGCACGCGCTCGGCAATGTCATGCTCCCCTTGGTGACCGTGATCGCCCTCAGCTACGCCTCGCTGCTGGAGGGGGCGGTGCTGACCGAGACTGTCTTCGCCTGGCCGGGGCTCGGCCGCTACATCACGGACTCGTTGTTCAATGTCGACATGAACGCGGTGCTTGGCGGCACCATCGTGGTCGGCGCCGTCTTCATCGGGCTCAACCTGCTTTCGGACATGCTCTACCGTCTTCTCGATCCGAGGGCGCGATGACCGCCTATTCCGTGCCGCAGGTGCGTTGGCGCAGCTGGCTGCTCTCGGCCGCACCGCAGTCGCGGATCCAGGCGCGGCTCGGCAACCTCTATCTCGGATGGCTCTCCTTCCTGGCCAACCCGCTGGCGCTGGTCGGCATGGCCATCGTCGTCGCGCTCCTGCTGATGGCCCTGTTCGCACCGTTGCTGGCGCCCGGCTCGCCCTATGCGCAGAGCCTGACCGAACGCCTGCTGCCGCCCTCCTCCGAGCATTGGTTCGGCACCGACGAGCTGGGGCGCGACATCTACACCCGCGTCGTGCATGGCGGGCGCGTCACGCTCACCATCGTGCTGCTGGTCGCGATCATCGTCGCCCCGCTGGGCCTCGCCATCGGGACCGCCGCAGGCTATTTCGGCGGCCTGCTCGACACCGTTTTGATGCGCATCACCGACATCTTCCTCGCCTTCCCGCGGCTCATCCTGGCGCTCGCCTTCGTCGCGGCGCTCGGCCCCGGGATCGAGAACGCCGTGATCGCAATCGCGCTCACCGCCTGGCCGCCTTACGCGCGCGTGGCGCGGGCGGAGACAATGACCTTGCGCGAGAGCGACTTCATCAGCGCGGTCCGGCTGCAGGGCGCATCCTCCATGCGCATCCTCGTGCGGCACGTGATGCCGCTCTGCCTCTCCTCGGTGATCATCCGCGTGACCTTGGACATGGCGGGCATCATCCTGACCGCCGCCGGGCTGGGCTTCCTCGGCCTCGGCGCGCAACCGCCCATACCCGAATGGGGCGCGATGGTCTCCTCAGGCCGCGCCTTCCTGCTCGATCAATGGTGGGTGGCCACCATCCCCGGCATCGCCATCTTCGTCGTCAGCCTCGGCTTCAACCTGCTCGGCGACGGGCTGCGCGACGTCCTCGATCCCAAGCAGCGCAGATGATCGAGCCCGCCGCAGCTATGCTCGAGGTGGAGGATCTGCGGGTCCGCTTCCATACGCGGCAAGGTGTGATCGACGCGGTGCGCGGCATCGGCTTCGCGCTGGGCCGCGAGAAGCTGGGCATCGTCGGGGAATCGGGGTCGGGCAAATCGATGACCGGACGCGCCATCCTGCGCTTGGTCCCGCCGCCGGGGGAGGTCGCCGCGGCGACGCTCCGCTTCGACGGCCGGGACCTGATGACGCTGTCGGAACGCGAGATGCGCCGCATCCGCGGCAAGCGCATCTCCATGGTCCTGCAGGACCCGAAATTCTCGCTCAATCCGGTGATGACCATAGGCGACCAGATCGTCGAGGCCTATCGGTTGCACACCGGCGCCGGCAAGGGGGCCGCCCGGCGGCGCGCGCTCGAGATGCTGGAGGCGGTGCGCATCCACGACCCCGAGCGCGTCTATGCCGCCTATCCCCATCAGCTCTCGGGCGGGATGGGCCAGCGCGCCATGATCGCCATGATGCTGGCCCCCGAACCGGACTTGTTGATCGCCGACGAGCCGACCTCCGCCCTCGACGTGACCATCCAGATGCAGGTGCTGGCCATCATCGACGAGCTGGTGACCAGCCGCGGCATGGGCCTCATCTTCATCAGCCACGACCTCAACCTGGTCGCCTCCTTCTGCGACCGGGTGCTGATCATGTATGCGGGCCGCATCGTCGAGACCTGCCGCGCGGCGGAGCTGCATCAGGCGCGCCATCCCTATACGCGCGGGCTGCTCGCATCGCTTCCACGCATCGACCGGCCGGTGGCCGAGCTCCCGGTGCTGAAGCGCGATCCGGCCTGGGCCGTGTGAGCGCGAATGCCCTCGCCCGCCATCCTCTCCCTCCGCGAACTCTCGGTGAGCTTCGGCCGCGGGGCCGACCTGGTCGAAGCGGTGCGCCGGCTGACCTTCGATGTCGCGGAAGGCGAATGGTACGGCCTCGTGGGCGAGTCCGGCTCGGGCAAGTCGACGGTGCTGCGCGCGATCAGTGGCCTGCTCCTCCACTGGTCCGGCGGGATGGTGGTTGCGGGCGAGCCGCAGCGGCCGCGCCGCACGCGGCGGTTTCACAAGCTGCTGCAGATGGTGTTCCAGGATCCCTACGGCTCGCTGCACCCCCGGCACACCGTCGATCGCGCGCTCTCCGAGCCGTTGGCGATTCACCGGATCGGCGATGCGGACCGCCGCATCGATCGAGCCCTCGTCGATGTCGGGCTCGATCCCTCCTTCCGCTACCGCTTCCCCCACCAGCTCTCGGGCGGACAGCGTCAGCGCGTGGCGATCGCCCGCGCGCTGATCGTCGAGCCCCGCATCCTGCTGCTGGACGAGCCGACCTCGGCGCTCGACGTCTCCGTCCAGGCGGAGATCCTCAACCTGCTCCGGCGACTGCGCGGCGAGCATGGCCTGACCGCGATTCTGGTCAGCCATAATCTGGCCGTGGTGGCGCATATGTGCGAGCGCCTCGGCGTCATGCAGAACGGAGAGATGGTCGAGGAGATGTCTGTGGGCCAGCTTCGCGCCGCCGCTCCGCAGCATCCCTACACGCGCAAGCTGCTCACGGCCAGCGGCGGCTATGACCGGCAGGTGCTGGCAGCGGTCGGCGAAACCGCTTGAGCCCGATCTCCGGGATCAGAGCCGCTCACGATTGGGCGCGGATTCCCCGGCCCGGCGTGCCGCCGGTTCCGGGTCGCTCGCCGGCGCGGCGTTGGCGACCTCCTGCGGGTCGGGAAGCGGGCGCGCCACATAGCGCCACGCTCCGGCATC
>JAREAF010000395.1 GCA_029240475.1 Rhodospirillales bacterium
GACCGATGCGTCCCGACGATCCCTTCGGCACGCCCGGGACGCCCATTTTTCGAGAGGATGCGGAGCCGATCATACCGGTGCCGAGCGCCACTGGGCCAAGCTCCCCGCACACCTACTCCATGTCGATCCGCCCCGGCGAGACGAAGACGCAGGTGATCGAGCTGCCGGGGCTCACGCTGGAGCTGGTGATCACCATGCCGGGCCTATACCCGCGGGTCGCGTAGCGGGCGCGGTTCGAGTCACCCCGCCGGCCGGCGCACCTGCATGCGGCGCTTGCGGTCGACCAGCGCGGCGAGGCGCACCGCGGTCTCGGCGTCGATGCTCCCGTCGACGCGCTCGGGGCGGAAATGCCGCTGGAACGCCCGGAGTACGCAGCGCGTCGCCTCGTCCTCCATCCCCGTCTGCGCGCACTCATAGCCGTAGTCGGCGAGCAGCGCCTGCACGACGCCGACCGGCGGCGCCTCGCCCTCGGCGTGGTAATCGACCCACATGCCGATCCCAGTCTCGGCCAGCCGCGCCCAGGGAAAGAGCTCGCCCGGATCTTCTTTGCGCGCCGGCGCGATGTCGGAGTGTCCCACCACGCGCCAGGGCGGGATCTTGTGGCGGAACAGGATCGCCCGCCCGAGCTCCGTCAGCGCTCCGATCTGCGGCTCGGGGAAGGGCCGATAGCCGAACTCGTGCCCCGGATTGACCAGCTCAATGCCAATCGAGCAGTTGTTCATGCCCTGCTCGCCCTCCCAGGCGCTGACGCCGGCATGCCAGGCGCGGCGCTTCTCCGGCACCAGGGCATAGGTCGTGCCGTCCTCGTCGATCATGTAATGCGCGCTGACCTTGGCCTCCGGATCGCAGAGCCGCGCCAGCGCCGCCGCCGCGCTCTCCATGCCGGTGTAGTGCAGCACCAGCATGTCGATGGCGCGGCCCGCGGGCCTGGCATCGTGATTGGGCGAGGGGGTCTCGATCGGGTCCGGCATGCGGGCGCCAGTCTAGCCCGAAGCCAGCCGCTCGCGCTTCTCCTCCAGCTCGAGCCAGCGCTCCTCGGCGGCGCTGCGCTCGGCGCTTGCGGCGGCGAGGCGCACGGTCGCGGCGGCGAATCCCTCCGGATCGCGGCCATAGAAATCCCGCTCGGCGAGGCGGCGCTCCAGATCGGCGATCTCCGCCGCGAGCGCGTTCAGGCGTGCGGGCAGCTCCTCCAGCTCGCGCTGCTCCTTGAAGCTGAGCCGCTCCTTGCGGGCTCCTCGCGCCACCGGCTCCGGCCGCGACGGCGCTTTCCTGGGCTGCGGCTCGCGCGGCGCGGGCCGCTGGGCGAGATAGTCGCTGTAGCCGCCGGGATATTCCGCGGCGCGCCCGTCGCCCTCCAGCGCGATCACGCTGGTGACGAGGCGGTCGAGGAAGTCGCGGTCGTGGCTGACCAGCAGCAGCGTGCCGGGATAGTCGGCCAGCACCTCTTCGAGCAGGTCGAGGGTGTCCAGGTCGAGGTCGTTGGTCGGCTCGTCCATGACGAGCAGGTTGCTCGGCCGCGCGAACAGCCGCGCCAGCAACAGGCGGCTCCGCTCGCCGCCCGAAAGGCTCTTGACCGGCTGCAGCGCCTGCCGCTCCTCGAACAGGAAGTCGCGCAGATAGGCCACCACGTGGCGCGGCGCGCCCTTCACCATCACGCTGTCGCCGGACGGTGCGAGCGTCTTCCACAGGCTCGCCTCCGGATCGAGGCTCTCGCGCTGCTGGTCGAAGAACAGCATCTCCAGATTGGTGCCGAGCCGCACCGTGCCGGAGTCCGGTTGCATCTGCCCGGTCAGGATCTTCAGCAGCGTGGTCTTGCCGGCGCCGTTCGAGCCGATGATGCCGACGCGGTCGCCGCGCAGGATGCGGGTGGAGAAGTCGCGCAGGATCGGCCGCGCCCCTTGCGGGGCGGCGAAGGATTTCGAGATCGCAGTCGCCTCGATCACCAACCGGCCGCCCGGCTCGGCCGCCGCGGCGGCGAGCTTGGCGCGCCCTTGCGCTTTGATCCGCTCGCGGCGCTGCCGGCGCAACGCGTCGAGCGCGCGCCGTCGGCCCTCGTTGCGCTTGCGCCGCGCGGTGATGCCGCGATTGTACCAGCGCGTCTCGGCTTCGATGCGCTTGTCCAGACGGTGCGCGGCAGCCTCCTCCTGCTCGGCCAGGTCGGCGGCCCAGGCCTCGAAACCGGGAAAGCCGCGGTCCAGCATCAGCACGCGCCCGCGATCGAGCCAGAAGGTTCGCCGCGTCATGCGCGCGAGAAAGGCGCGGTCGTGGCTGATCGTCAGGATGCCGGCGGAGAGCGACGCCAGCTCTTCCTCCAGCCACAGGATGGTCGGCAGGTCGAGATGGTTGGTCGGCTCGTCGAGCAGGAGGATGTCGGGCTCGCCCACCAGCGCGCGGGCGAGGTCCGCGCGCCGCGCCTCGCCGCCCGAGAGGCCGGCGACCGGCCGCGCGGCATCGAGCCAGAGTCGGTCCAAGAGCGCGGCGACGCGATGCTCCGATCCATCCTCGCGGAGTCCCGCCGCCACATGCTGCCCGACCGTCGCGCCCGCCGCTGGGCGCGGTTCCTGCGGCAGATAGGCGATGCGGGCCCCGGGCTGCAGGAAACGCGCGCCGCCGTCGAGCTCGACCTCGCCCGCGAGCGCCTTCAGCAGGGTCGACTTGCCCGCGCCGTTGCGCCCGACGAGGCAGGCGCGATCGCCGCGCGCGAGCGCGATGTCAGCGCCGTCGATGAGCGGCGGTCCTCCGAAGCTGATGCGCGCTCCGGCGAGTGCGACGAGCGGCGCCATTCTTTGGTGCTCCGCCTGGAAGGCATTCCCTGAAGCTCGCAACGCGTGCGGTTGCCGTTCCTCTGGGCTACTCCGAACAGGTAAGGCAGCATCGCTTCTGTCGCAACTGCTGAAAACATCCTGACGTTATCCGGCCTGAGTCGGGCGTCCGCCAATCCCTTGTTCCGGAAAAGCGCCCGAAACAATTGGAGCGGAGGAGATCCTTATGCTGAATCGTCGGATTCTGTGGCTCTTCGCGATGTTCGCGATCATGGCCTTCAACGGCGTGGCGCTGAGCGCCTGCAACACGATGCGCGGCGCGGGCGAGGACATCGAGGCCTCGGGTGAAATGATCCAGGAGGGCGCCGAGGAGACCGAAGAGGAGATTGAGGAGTAGTCACTCGCGAACGGGGCCGGGCGCGGGATCACGGGCCCGGCCCACTTGAAACATCCTTCCCCATTGATCGAACAATCCGCAATTGCCCATTGAAATGATCGAACGTATGACTCTGCTTCCGGCACGCGAGTTAAGGAGGCTGGGGTCGTGCGCAAGAGAGAGTTGGCGGCTGCGTTGGCGGCCGTGGGCGCCTTCGCCTTGCCGGGCTCACCGGCGCAGGCGGAGGGTGTGGAGGTCTATTTCGGCATAGAGGGCGCGTTGCTCTCCCACACGGGAGACAGCTTCGGCTCGAGCGGATTGTCCATCGAGCCGGAGAACGGCTGGGGCGGCCGGCTATACGCCGATGTCCTGCTGCCGCGCGGTCTGCTTCTGCGAGGCTCGGTCAACGGCGCCTGGCTCGATGCCGGGGAGCGGCAGGAGTTCGCGTCCGGGCCCGCCATGAGCAGCTTCGACCGGATCTCGGAGCTGGACGCGCGCTGGGCCACCTTCGAAGCCTTCTGCAGCTGGTGGTTCGGGCGCACCGGGCGGCCGCACACTTGGGTCGGGCTCGGCGGCGGCTTGGAATACGCCGATCTCCTCAACAGGTTCGACGAGCGCGGCACCTTCACATTCGAAGGGATGTCCCTTTCCGACCATCTCAGGCAGGACTCGACCTTCTGGGGCATCGGTCCCCGCTTCGGCGGCTTCATCGATCATGAGCTGGGGCAGAGCGGGTTGCACATCTTCGGCGAGGCGGGCGTCGCCTATCTGTTCGGCGGCAGGGACACCGAGCTCCGTATCCGAAGCTCGATGTCGAGCATCGACCGCAAGGAGGGGGCCGGCCAGAACGTCTGGCATCTCGGCGCGCGCCTTGGCG
>JAREAF010000036.1 GCA_029240475.1 Rhodospirillales bacterium
TGCCGCAGGTGATCTCCGGCGCGGCGATCGTATCGGTCGTGCTGTCGCTGCCGACGACGGGGCCCATGCTGCTCGACGCCTTGCGCAGCCAGGATATGTATCTGGCCGGATCCTTCCTCATGTTCCTGGCGCTGCTGACGGTGGTGGGCGTGCTCCTGTCGGACATCGCGCTGGCCGCGCTCGATCCGCGCATCCGCTTCGGGGCCGGAGACGACCGATGACGCGCGTCGTCGAGCATTATGTCTCGCCCGAGCCCTTCGACCCGCACGCGGTCGAGCGGCTGACGCCCGAGCAGGAGCGGTTCTACCTCGCCTCGCAATGGCGGATGATGTGGTGGAAATTCCGCCGCCACAGGCTCGCGGTCCTGTCGGGCGCGGTGCTCGCGATTCTCTACGCCTCCGTTTTGGTCAGCGAATTCCTCGCGCCCTACAACCTGCACAGCCGGCATGTGGACTTCATCTACGCGCCGCCGCAGACCGTGCATCTGTTCCATGAGGGCCGCTTGGTCGGGCCGTTCGTCTATGGCTACCGCTACAACCTCAACATGGAGACCTTGAAGCGGGAGTACGAGCCCGACCGCGGCAAGGTGCAGAAGCTGCGTTTCTTCTGCTCGGGCGATCCGTACAAATGGTGGGGCCTGGTTCCGGGCAGGCTGCATCTCGTCTGTCCGGCCGAGGGCGGCACGGCCTTTTTCTTCGGTACCGACCGGCTCGGCCGCGACATGCTCTCGCGCATCATCGTCGGCGCGCGCATCTCGCTCACCGTGGGACTGGTCGGCATCACTTTCAGCTTCGTGCTCGGGATCGTCATCGGCGGCCTTGCGGGCTATTACGGCGGCTGGGTCGACAACGTGACGCAGCGCACGATCGAGGTCCTGCGCTCGTTCCCCGAGCTGCCGCTCTGGATGGCGCTCTCGGCGATCCTGCCCGTCACCTGGTCGCCGATCCTGATCTATTTCGGGATCACGCTGATCCTCGGCCTGCTCGATTGGACGGGGCTTGCGCGCGCGGTGCGCTCGAAGCTCCTGTCGCTGCGCGAGGAGGATTTCTGCACCGCCGCCGAGCTGATGGGCGCGCGGCCATCGCGGATCATCGGCCGGCATCTGCTGCCGAGCTTCATGAGCCACCTCATCGCCTCGGCCACGCTCTCGGTCCCCTCGATGATCCTCGGCGAGACCGCCTTGAGCTTCCTCGGCCTGGGCTTGAGGCCGCCGATCACCAGCTGGGGCGTGCTCCTTTCCGAGGCGCAGAACATCCAGGTGGTGGAGCTCTATCCCTGGCTGATGCTGCCCGTCCTGCCGGTCATCGTGACCGTGCTCGCCTTCAATTTCCTGGGCGACGGGCTGCGCGACGCCGCCGACCCCTACCACTAGACCCGGGCAACCGGATCGCCGAACGGTGCAGCCGTTTCAGAGACACGGCTGTTCATTCGGCCGGTGCGCATCCACCGGCCAGAGGAGACCGATGACCGCCCAGCTCCGCCGCATCGCCATTCTGATCCTCGGTTGGATCTTCATTCTGCTGGGCATCGCCGGACTGTTCCTGCCGTTCCTGCAGGGCTTCCTCTTCCTCTTCATCGGCGTGCTGCTGCTGTCGCGCGAATCCGAGATCGTGCGCCGGCAGCTCGAACGGACGCGCGAGCGCTATCCGAAATTCGGCCGCTATATGGACGAGGCGGAAGCCTGGATGAAAAAGCAATGGAACCGGTTGCGCGGCTATCCGCGCTAGCCGGTCCCCTTGGATTTCAGATCACGTCGAAGACGTCGAGGATCAGCCCGGTCGCGAGCGCGATCAGCAGCACCTCGCCGTCCACCACGACATACCGGTGCCCCGGGGGGACCGGCTTGAGCTTGGCGATCACCAAGGCCGGCGCCGGTGTCCAGACGATGGTCTTCGGCAGGTATTGGCCACGGGCCCATTTCTTCGCCTGGCCGGGCGGCAGGAAAACGCCGCCGCCATTGCCGTTGCCGTGAACGAGGCTGTTGGCCTTGCCCTTGCCGCCGGCGAGCAGCAACAGGTCCGAGCTCGTCACGCCCGATTCGCCCTTGCCGAACGCGCCCGCGGCGGCCGTCTGGGTGGCGAGGATGAGCGCGAAAGCCGCGCCGATCAGAAGGATGCGCATGGCGGATACTCCCCCTATCAGTCCATTAGCATAGCATGAAACAGGGGAAAAGTTAACGGGCCCTCAGGAGGCCGGCTTGCGCGCCCTGGGATGGGCCGAACGGTAGACGGAGGCCAGCCGCGCCGCATCCACGCCCGTATAGCGCTGGGTGGTCGAGAGCGACGCGTGCCCCAGCAATTCCTGGATGGTGCGCAAGTCTCCGCCCCCGCCCAGCAGATGCGTGGCGAAGCTGTGGCGCAGCGCGTGCGGCGTGGTCCAGTCCGGCAAGCCGAGTCGCAGGCGCATCGCCTGAAGGCTGCGCTGCAGGATGCGCGGGGAGAGCGCCTTGCCCCGCGCGCCCAGGAACAGCGGCCCGTCGGCAGCCAGGGCATAGGGGCAGAGACCCAGATACTGCGCCACCGCCTCGGCGACGGCGGGCAGGACCGGCACCACGCGCTCCTTGCGGCCCTTGCCGAGCACGCGCAGGCTCTCCGCGCCCGGCGCGGGCGCATCGCGGCGCCTGAGCGCGAGCGCCTCGCCGATGCGCAACCCGCAGCCATAGAGCAGCAGCAACAGCGCCAGGTCGCGCGCGGCGATCCATGGCTCGCCATCGGAGTCCTCGACCGCCGCGAGCAGCTCCCCGGTTTCTTCGGGGGCGATCGCCTTGGGCAGCGCACGCGGCGCGCGCGGGCCCTTCACCCCGGCCAGAGCCGATGCATCCGCATGGCCGTTGCGCGACAGCCAGCGCAGGAAGTTCCGCACCGCGCTCAGCGACCGCCCGCTCGAGCTTTTCGCCATCCCGCGCTGGTGCCGCTCGGCGAGCCAGGCGCGCAGATCGGCCTGCCTCAGCGCGCCGATCTCGGGGAGCCCGGGCGGCTGGCCGAGATGGCCGGCAAGGAAGCTGACGAAGCCCTGCAGGTCGCCGCGATAGGCATCGAGGGTGTGGGCGGACAGCCGCCGCTCCTCGGCGAGCCAGCGCGACCAGGCCGAGGCCGCCTCGGCGAGATCGGGGGCGGCGGCCCAGCCGCCGCTATCCGGATCGGCGGACACCTACTCCGGCAGGTCGAGCCAGCCCCGGATGCAATGCTCCAGCACGCGGGCGAGGAAGGTCAGGAGCTCGGTCCCCTGATTGCCGTTGAAGAAGCCGGGGTGGCGCGTGCCGAAAGCAAGGATGCCGGCGGGCGTGGTCGATCCGACCGCGAGCCGCACCAGCGCGTCGGAGCGGACCAGGGTCGCGGCGCCTCCGAACACCGATTCCTCCGGATCGGCGTCCGCGCGCAGCATGACGCTGCGCTTGGCCCCCAGCAGGCGGTCGACGGTGCCGGGCTCCAGCAGATGCACCCCGCCCATGCCGACGCGCGGCAAGGGCTCGTCGGTGCCCTCGATGCAGAGGCTGACGACGTCGACGTCGAGCAGCACGGCGAAGTCGGTAGTGACCACCTCGATGAGATGCTCGAAGCTGGGGGCGCCCAGCAACGCCAGCACCGCCTTGTGCACGCGGCCTTGCGTCGAGAGGTTGTCGCGGCTCACCGCCACCAGATCGTCCTGCTCCGAGCGCAGCCGCTGAATCTCGACGCGCAGCCGCTCGACCATGAAATGCTGCAGGTCGACCACGCCGTCCCCGCGCGATTTCACCGGCGGCTTCAAGCCGTCGAGCACATCGGGATGGCGGACGAGGAAATCCGGATGACGGCGCAGATAGGCGGCCACTTGCGCGGCGGTCGGCTCGGCGCTGCGTTTGGACTCGGGCTTGTTGCTGGGGCTGCGGGCCATGAGCGCGTTCTAGCAGGTCCTTGGTTACAAAATCGACTGTCCGGTCTTCTGCCAGTCCGACAGGAACGCCGCCAGCCCCTTCTCGGTCAGGGGATGCGCGAACATCTGCCGCAGCACGGCCGGCGGCATCGTCACCACCTCCGCGCCCATCTTCGCCGCCTCGACCACATGCATCGGGTGGCGCACGGAGGCGACCAGCACCTCGGTGCGGAAGGCGGGGTAGTTGGAATAGATCTGCACGATGTCGGCGATCAGCTGCATGCCCTCGGTCCCGACATCGTCGAGCCGGCCGACGAAGGGCGAGATGAAGGCCGCCCCGGCCTTTGCGGCGAGGATCGCCTGCGCGGGAGAGAAGCAGAGCGTGACATTGACCATGGTGCCGTCATCGGCCAAGGTCCGGCAGGCCCTGAGCCCGTCGGGCGTGAGCGGCACCTTGACGGCGACGTTGCCGGCGATGGCGGCGAGCTTGCGGCCTTCCTTCACCATCGCCTCGGCCTCGGTCGCGGTCACCTCGGCGCTGACAGGCCCGCCGACGATCGAGCATATCTCGGCGATGGCGTCGAGGAAGCGGCGGCCGCTCTTGGCGACGAGCGATGGGTTGGTGGTCACGCCGTCCACGAGCCCGGTCGCGGCCAGCGAGCGGATCTCGGCGATGTCGGCGGTGTCGATGAAGAATTTCATGGGACGGAGCCTGGGGTCGGGATGGTTAACAAATGTTGAGGATCGCGAACCTGCGCGAAGGGACTCCGCGCCGATGCACCGGTGCTCGCACCTCCATTAGAGTCTAACGGATGAGGTCCAGCGGCGCCAGTTCGGCAGCACACCAGCCGGAGCCCGTCGAGCGCGTCTCGGTCCTGCTGCCGCTGCCGCTCAGCGGCGCTTACGACTATGGCGTGCCGGACGGCGCGGAGGTCGCGCCGGGCGATTTCGTGATCGCGCCGCTCGGCCGCCGCTCCGTCCTCGGCGTGGTGTGGGACAAGCCCTTGGGCGAGGAGGGCGCCGAGCCGGTGCCCAAGGAGCGGCTGCGCGAGATCGAGGAGCGGCTGCCCGCGCCGCCGATGCCCGAAACGCTGCGCCGCTTCATCGAGTGGGTCGCCAGCTACACGGTCGCGCCCTGGGGCGCGGTTTTGCGCATGGCGATCTCGGCGCCCGCCGCGCTGCTGCCGCCCAAGCCGGTGCTCGCCGCCCGCGCCGCCGATGCGCCCTTGGAGGAATTCGGGCTCAAGCTCACGCCGGCGCGCGCCCGCATCGTCCGCCTGCTGGCCGACGGGATGCCGCGCGTCCTCTCCGAGATCGCAGATGAGACGGGCGTCGGCGTTGGGGTGGTGCGGCAGATGCTTTCGGCCGGCGCGCTGGAGCAGGTGGAGATTCCCCCGCCGCCGCCCTTCGCCGCGCCCGACCCGCGGCGGCCCGGCAACGATTTATCCGCAGCGCAGGAAGACGCCGCGCGGCAACTGCGCGAGACGATCGGCGCGGGCTATTCCGTGACGCTCCTCGACGGCGTCACCGGCTCAGGGAAAACGGAGGTCTATTTCGAGGCGATCGCCTCGGCGCTGGCGGCCGGCCGGCAGGTGCTGGTGCTGCTGCCCGAGATCGCGCTCTCGGCGCAATGGCTGCAGCGGTTCGAGCGGCGCTTCGGCGCGCGCCCGGCCGCCTGGCATTCGGACCTCACGCAAGCCGAGCGCCGGACCACCTGGCGCGCGGTGGCCGAAGGGACGGCGCGGCTCGTCGTCGGCGCGCGCTCGGCCTTGTTCCTGCCCTTGCCGGAGCTCGGCCTCATCATCGTCGATGAGGAGCATGAGGGCGCCTACAAGCAGGAGGACGGGGTCCATTACCATGCGCGCGACATGGCGGTGGTGCGCGCGCATCTGGCGGGCATCCCGATCCTCCTCGTCTCCGCGACTCCGAGCCTCGAGACCCTGGTCAATGTCGAGGCGGGGCGCTACCGCGCCTTGCATCTGCCGGACCGGCATGGCGGCGCCTCGCTACCGCGCGTCGACGCCATCGACCTGAGGCGCGAGAAGCCGTCGCCGCGCTCCTGGCTCGCGCCGCGCCTCAAGGAGGCGCTCGTCGAGACGCTCGGCGCGGGGGAGCAGGCGCTGCTCTATCTGAACCGCCGCGGCTACGCGCCCTTGACCTTGTGCAAGGCCTGCGGCCATCGCCTCAATTGCCCGAACTGCACGGCATGGCTGGTGGAGCATCGCCTCGCCGGCCGGCTGCAATGCCACCATTGCGGCCACTCGGTCGCGCTGCCGCGCCAGTGCCCCGCCTGCGGCACGGAAGCGAGCCTCGCCGCCTATGGGCCGGGTGTCGAGCGCGTCGCCGAGGAGGTTGCGGCGCTCTTCCCCGATGCGCGCATCGAGCTGCTGGCGAGCGACACCCTGGCCGGGCCGGCAGCGCTCGGGGCGCTCGTCGAGCGCATGGAGAAGCGCGAGATCGACGTGCTGATCGGCACCCAGATCGTCGCCAAGGGCCATCACTTCCCCGACCTGACGCTGGTCGGCGTCATCGACGCCGATCTGGGGCTCGCCGGCGGCGACCTCCGCGCGGCCGAGCGCACCTTCCAGCTCCTGAGCCAGGTGGCCGGGCGCGCCGGGCGGGCCGAGCGGCCGGGCCGCGTCCTCCTGCAGACCTACGACCCCGCCCATCCGGTGATCGCCGCATTGGTCAAAGGCGACCGCGACCGCTTCATCGCCGAGGAACTGGAGGCGCGCCAGCGGGCCTGGATGCCGCCCTTCGCACGGCTGGCCGCGATCATCGTGCAGGCGCGCGATCCCGAGACGGCCGACGGCCTCGCCCGCGCGCTGGGGCGCACCCGCCCCAAGGGCGAGGGGATCGAGGTCCTGGGCCCGGCCCCTGCACCCTTCGCGGTGCTGCGCGGCTGGCACCGGCGGCGGCTCCTGATGCGCACCCGCCGCGACATCGCACCGCAGCCCCTCATCCGCCGCTGGCTGGCCGAGGTCGAGGTGCCCTCCGCAGCGCGGCTGGCGGTGGATATCGATCCGTACAGCTTCTTGTAGCGCCGCTCACGCGGCGCAAGGTGATGACCGGGGAAGCCGCCTCACTCCCTTGTCCCGCGAGCTGGGAGAGGGTGCCGAGCGAGAGAGGCGGGTGAGAGGCGGGATGCGGGCCTAGCTGCCCCGTTGCGCCGCCCTTGGACCCATGGTAAAGACCGCGCGCCGCGGCACGGGGGCTCCTCCGCGCCGGGTGCGGCATTTTGCTTTTCAAACAAGGCGTTCCGGTCCTTGCCTCCAAGGCGCCGGCCAGCCAAATAACGGGAGCAGGCGTCTAGTGGCGGCCCAGATGAGCGGTCTGAGCGAGCTTGCGCAGCGATATGCGGCGGCGCTGTTCGAGCTTGCCGATCAGCGCAAGGAGCTGGATCAAGTCGCGAACGACCTGGTCAGCCTCCGGGCGGCCATCCAGGAAAGCCCTGAGCTGCAGCGGCTCCTCTCCAGCCCGCTCGTCGATCGCGATGCGCAGGGCCGGGCGCTCGGCGCGCTGCTCGCGCGCATGGGCGTGGGCGCGACGGTCCGCAACTTCGTAGCGGTCGCGGCGCGGAACCGGCGCCTGTTCGCGCTCAGGGGGATGGCCGACGCTTTCCTCGCCGACCTCGCGCGCCGTCGCGGCGAGGTGCGGGCCGAAGTGGTCTCCGCCCGCCCGCTCAGCGACGCGCAATACCAGCGGCTTCTCGAGATGCTGCGGCGCGCGACCGGCGGCAAGGTGGCGGTCGACGCCGCGGTCGACGAGAGCCTCATCGGCGGCCTTGTCGTGCGCGTCGGCTCGCGCCAGATCGACACATCGCTCAAGACCAAGCTCTTGAGACTGCAACTCGCCATGAAAGGGGCTTCATAAGCCATGGAGATTCGGGCAGCGGAAATCTCGGCCATCCTGCGCCAGCAGATCGAGAATTTCGGGACCGAGGCGGATGTCGCGGAGGTGGGCCAGGTGCTCTCCGTCGGCGACGGCGTCGCCCGCGTCTTCGGCCTCGACAATGTCCAGGCCGGCGAGATGGTGGAGTTCCCGGGCGGCGTGCGCGGCATGGCGCTCAATCTCGAGACCGACAATGTCGGCATCGTGATCTTCGGCAACGACCGCGACATCAAGGAAGGCGACACCGTCAAGCGGACCGGCTCCATCGTCGACGTGCCGGTCGGCAAGGGCTTGCTGGGCCGCGTGGTCGACGCGCTCGGCAACCCGATCGACGGCAAGGGCCCGATCCAGGCCGAGGAGCGCCGCCGCGTGGAGGTCAAGGCGCCCGGTATCATCCCGCGGCGCTCGGTGCACGAGCCGGTGCAGACCGGCCTCAAGGCCATCGACAGCCTGGTGCCGATCGGGCGCGGGCAGCGCGAGCTGATCATCGGCGACCGCCAGACCGGCAAGACCGCCGTCGCGCTCGACGCCATCCTCAACCAGAAGGGCATCAACGCCCAGGGCGACGAGGCCCGCAAGCTCTATTGCATCTATGTCGCCATCGGGCAGAAGCGCTCGACCGTGGCGCAGATCGTCAAGACGCTGGAGGACTACGGCGCGCTCGAATATTCGATCGTCGTCAGCGCCACCGCGTCGGAGCCCGCGCCGATGCAGTTCGTGGCGCCCTATGCCGGCTGCACCATGGGCGAGTTCTTCCGCGACAACGGCATGCATGCCGTCATCATCTATGACGACCTCTCGAAGCAGGCCGTCGCCTATCGCCAGATGTCGCTGCTGCTGCGCCGCCCGCCGGGACGCGAGGCCTATCCCGGCGACGTCTTCTACCTGCATTCACGGCTGCTCGAGCGCGCGGCCAAGATGAACGACAGCCACGGCGGCGGCTCGCTTACCGCGCTGCCCATGATCGAGACGCAGGCCGGCGACGTCTCGGCCTACATCCCGACCAACGTCATCTCGATCACCGACGGGCAGATCTTCCTGGAGACCGGGCTCTTCTATCGCGGCATCCGGCCGGCCATCAATGTCGGCCTCTCGGTCAGCCGCGTGGGATCGGCCGCGCAGATCAAGGCGATGAAGCAGGTCGCCGGCCGCATCAAGCTGGAGCTCGCCCAATATCGCGAGATGGCCGCCTTCGCGCAGTTCGCCTCCGACCTCGACGCCTCCACCCAGCGCCTCCTGGCCCGCGGCGCGCGCCTGACCGAGCTCTTGAAGCAGCCGCAATATCAGCCGCTGCCGGTCGAGGAGCAGGTGCTGGTGATCTTCGCGGGCGTGCGCGGCTTTCTCGACCGCGTCAAGGTCGAGGACGTGACCCGGTTCGAGCAGGCCTTCCGCTCCGAGGTCAAGGCGCAGGCGCCGGACATCCTGGATTCCATCCGCTCGACCCGGGAGATCACCAAGGAGACCGAGGAGAAGCTGACCCGCTTCCTCGAGACCTTCGTCAAGAACTTCGCCTGACCCCGAACGGCCCATGCCGAGCCTCAAGGACCTTCGCAACCGGATCAACAGCGTCAAGTCGACGCAAAAGATCACCGCGGCCATGAAGATGGTCGCCGCGGCCAAGCTGCGCCGCGCGCAGGAGCAGGCGATGGCCGCCCGCCCCTATGCCGAGCGCATGGAGCGCATGCTGGGCTCGCTCGCCCAGGCCATGGGCGGGCAGGCGGGGGCGCCGCAGCTCCTGGCCGGCACCGGCAAGTCGGACGTGCATCTGGTCGTCGTCATGACCTCCGACCGCGGCCTCTGCGGCAGCTTCAACTCATCGATCGTGCGCGAGGCGCGCAAGCTGATCCGCGACCTGCTGGCCCAGGGGCGCCAAGTCAAGATCCTCTGCGTCGGCCGCAAGGGGCGCGACCAGCTGCGCCGCGATTTCGGCCGGCTCATCGTCGCGACCCTGGAGGAGGTCGGCCGGCGAAAGCTCGCCTATGCCGACGCGCAAGGTGTGGCCGAACGCATCCGCGCGATGTTCGATGCCGGCGAGTTCGACGTGGCGACGCTGGTCTACAACCGCTTCAGGTCGGCGATGAGCCAGACCGTGACGGTGCAGCAGGTGATCCCCTTCGCCGTGCCGGCGGGCGACGGGACGCGAGAGACCGGGCTCGGCAACGCCATCTACGAGTACGAGCCCGGCGAGGATGCGATCCTCGGCGAGTTGCTGCCCCGCAACATCGGCGTCCAGGTCTTCCGCGCGCTTCTGGAGAACGCCGCATCTGAGCATGGCGCGCGCATGACCGCGATGGACAGCGCCACCCGCAACGCCGGCGAGATGATCGCCAAGCTGACGCTCAACTACAACCGCACCCGCCAGGCCTACATCACCAAGGAGCTGATCGAGATCATCTCCGGGGCCGAGGCGCTTTGATCTAGAAGGAGCCAGACCCACATGGCGACGAACATCACCGGCTCGAACATCATCGGCAAGATCACCCAGGTCCTGGGCGCCGTCGTCGACGTGCAGTTCGACGGCGAGCTGCCGCCGATCCTGAACGCGCTCAAGGTCCAGAACCAGGGCCGGCCGCTGGTGCTGGAGGTGGCGCAGCATCTGGGCGAGAACACCGTACGCTGCATCGCCATGGACACCACCGACGGCCTGGTGCGCGGGCGCGAGGTGACCGACACGGGCAGCCCCATCTCCGTTCCGGTGGGCCCGGAGACGCTCGGGCGCATCATCAACGTCATCGGCGATCCGATCGACGAGCGCGGCCCCGTCGGCGCGACCAAGAGCTCGCCCATCCACCGGCCCGCGCCCGAGTTCGTCGAGCAGTCGACCGAGGCCCAGGTGCTGATCACCGGCATCAAGGTCGTCGACCTGCTGGCGCCCTATGCGCGCGGCGGCAAGATCGGCCTCTTCGGCGGCGCGGGCGTGGGCAAGACCGTGATCATCATGGAGCTGATCAACAACATCGCCAAGGCGCATGGCGGCTACTCGGTCTTTGCCGGCGTCGGCGAGCGCACCCGCGAGGGCAACGACCTCTATCACGAGATGATCGAATCGGGCGTCATCAAGCTCGACGGCCCGGGCTCGAAGGCCGCGCTCGTCTACGGCCAGATGAACGAGCCGCCGGGCGCGCGCGCGCGCGTCGGCCTCTCGGGCCTGACGCTCGCCGAGTATTTCCGCGACGAGGAAGGGCAGGACGTGCTGTTCTTCGTCGACAACATCTTCCGCTTCACCCAGGCGGGCGCGGAGGTGTCGGCGCTCCTCGGCCGCATCCCGAGCGCGGTCGGATATCAGCCGACCCTCGCCACCGACATGGGCGCGCTGCAGGAGCGCATCACCACCACCAAGAAGGGCTCGATCACCTCGGTGCAGGCGATCTACGTGCCCGCCGACGACCTGACCGATCCGGCGCCGGCGACCTCCTTCGCGCATCTGGACGCGACCACCGTGCTGTCGCGCCAGATCGCCGAGCTCGGCATCTATCCCGCCGTGGACCCGCTCGATTCCACCTCGCGCATCCTCGATCCGCGCGTGGTCGGCGAGGAGCATTACCAGGTCGCGCGCGGCGTGCAGCGCATCCTGCAGACCTACAAGTCGCTGCAGGACATCATCGCCATCCTCGGCATGGACGAGCTCTCCGAAGAGGACAAGCTCACCGTCGCCCGCGCGCGCAAGATCCAGCGCTTCCTGTCGCAGCCCTTCCACGTGGCCGAGGTCTTCACCGGCACCAAGGGCGTGTTCGTCGCCATCGAGGACACCATCAAGGGCTTCAAGGGCATCGTGAACGGCGAATACGACGATCTGCCGGAGTCCGCCTTCTACATGGTCGGCACCATCGAGGAGGCGGTCGAGAAGGCCCGCCGCATGGCGGCCGAAGCGGCCTAAGGTCCGGGCGAGGGGGCGTCTTCGATGGCCGATCAGGTGCAGTTCGAATTGGTCGCGCCCGAGCGGCTGCTCTTGTCAGAGCCGGTGGACATGGTCGTGGTCCCCGGCTCCGAGGGCGATTTCGGCGTGCTGCCCGGGCACGCGCCGCTCATCTCCACGGTCCGGCCGGGCGTGATCGAGACCTATTCCGGCAAGGCGGTGAAGGATCGGATCTTCGTCGCCGGCGGCTTCGCCGAGGTGACGCGCGAGCGCTGCACGGTTCTGGCCGAGGAGGCCACGCCGCTCGCCGATCTGGACCGCGCCGCGATCGAGGCTCAGGCGCGCACGGCGCGCGAGGATCTGGGGCTTGCGAAGGACGCGGGCGAGCGCGCCGCGGCCGAGCGCAGCCTCGCGGTCGCCGAGGCCAAGCTGGCCATCCTGCAACAGGCCGGCCGATAGGGCACCTGCCCGCATCGGGGATCAGCCTCAGGCGTTGCACTCCCAGTTGCCGAATACCCCTTGATCAGGAGCGCAGGTCCGCCGATGAAAGCCTGGACGCTCGCCGACATTCCGTGGGACCGGTTCGATCCGGCGAAGGTCGATCCGGAGATGGCCAAGCTCGTCAAGGCCGCCGCGATGGTCGAATTCAATGGCGGCGACTACGCGGTCTATCTCTGCAACGTGTTCCACGACGATGCGGACTTCCAGGCCGCGGCCCGCGACTGGGCGGCGGAGGAAGTGCGCCATGGCGAGGCGCTGGCGCGCTGGGCGCGGCTTGCGGATCCGAGCTTC
>JAREAF010000396.1 GCA_029240475.1 Rhodospirillales bacterium
ATCTCGCTGAGGCTCTGGCGCGGGGTGATCGCCTCGGGATCGAGGCGGATCTCGATCAGCGCGGCCTTGCCGGCGCCGAGCGCGCGCTCGAAGGCCGGGGCGAACTCCTCGGTGCGCTCCACCCGCTCGCCGTGCGCGCCGTAGGACCGCGCCAGCGCGGCGAAATCCGGATTGGCGAGGTCGGTCGCGATCACGCGGCTCGGATAGTGCCGCTCCTGATGCATGCGGATGGTGCCGTACATGCCGTTATTTACAACGATGAAGACCGTGGCCGCGCCGTATTGGAGCGCCGTCGCCAGCTCCTGCCCGTTCATCAGGAAGCAGCCGTCGCCGTTGAACGACACCACGATCCGCTCGGGGTGCACGAGCTTCGCCGCCACGCCCGCGGGCGCGCCATAGCCCATGGCTCCGCTGGTCGGCGCGAGCTGCGTGCCGTAGCGGCGGAACTGGTAATAGCGATGGCCCCAGGTCGTGTAGTTGCCCGCGCCGTTGGTGAGAATGGCGTCGGCCGGCAGCCGCCCGCGCAGGAAGCGCACGATCTCGATCATGTCGACCGCGCCGGGCGAGGCGCCGCCCTCGATCCACTCCAGATAGTCGGCATGCGCCTGGCGCGCCTGGTCCGCCCAGGCCGAGGAGTCGACCGGCTCCAGGGCGCGCGCCGCCGCGGCGAACTCGGCCATGCCGGAATTGATCGGCAGCTCGGCCTGGTAGACGCGGCCGAGCTCCTCCGCGCCCGGAAAGACATGGACGAGGCTCTGCCTGGGCCGGGGAATCTCGACCAGGCTGTATTCGCTCGTGGTCATCTCGCCCAGGCGCGGGCCGACGACGAGGAGCAGGTCTGCGGATCTGATCCGCTCGGCGAGCTTGGGGTTGAGGCCGACGCCGACATCCCCCGCATAGCAAGGGTGGGTGTTGTCGAAGGAATCCTGTCGGCGGAAGGCGCAGCCGGTCGGCAGACGGTTCGCTTCGGCGAATGCCATCATGTCGCGCATGGCGGCCTCGCTCCATCCTCCGCCGCCGACGAGCAGGAATGGCCGCTTGGCGCGCGCGAGCCGCTCGCGCAGCTCGGCCATCTGCGCCGCGCCGGGATGCGCCTGCACCACCTTGTAAGGCTCGGGATCGGCGACCGTGGCGCTCTCGCGCAGCATGTCCTCAGGGAGCGCCAGAACCACCGGCCCGCACCGCCCCGACATGGCGGTGTGGAAGGCCCGGCTCACCATTTCCGGAATGCGCTCGGCGCGCTCGATCTCGGCGACCCATTTCGCCATCGGCCCGTACATCCGGCGATAGTCGATCTCCTGGAAGGCCTCGCGCTCGACCATGCCGCGCCCGACCTGGCCGATCAGCAGGATCATCGGCGTCGAATCCTGAAAGCCCGTATGGATGCCGATCGAGGCATTGCAGGCGCCGGGCCCGCGCGTGACGAAGCAGATGCCGGGCCGGCCGGTGAGCTTGCCATAGGCCTCGGCCATATAGGCGGCGCCGCCCTCCTGCCGGCAGGAGATGAAGCGGATGCGGTTGCGCGCGTCATAGAGCGCGTCGAGCGCGGCAAGGAAGCTCTCGCCCGGCACGCCGAACACGGTGTCGGCCCCGTGCAGCTTCAGCTGGTCGATCAGGATCTGCCCGCCGGTGCGGGCTTTGGGCTCGGAGGTCATGAAGGGGGTTCGCTGCTCCGGTTTTGACGCGCCGCTTGTCTTATCGCGAGGAACCCGGTCGCGGCAAATCGGCCTGACCCTCACCCGCCCACGGCTGCCGCCGTGGGCACCCTCTCCCGTGCCGGGAGAGGGATTCCGCCTCTCCCGCTGGCGGGAGAGGTCGCCAGGACGCGGAAGCGTCCGAGCGGGTGAGGGTGGGCCGCCTCACCCCCTCGGCTTCTCGTAGACCGCGTAGAGCTTCTTCACCGGGTCCACCGTCTCCCAGGTTCCCTTGAACCCCGCGGCGATGACGAAGGCGTCGCCCGCCGAAAAGCGCGCCGAGCGGCCGCGCGCGTCGGTCAGCTCCACGGTGCCGGCGAGCAAGAGGCAGAACTCGTCCTCGGTGTAGTCGACCGGCCATTTGCCGGGCGTCGATTCCCAGATGCCGGCCGAGAAGGCGCCGGTTGGGTCGGTATAGACGTTGCGGATGGTCAGCTCCGGGGCGCCGGTCAGCACCTCTTTAGGTTCGGCATGCTCGCCGGCCGGCTCGGGCCGGAAGCGGATCACATGTTCGAGTTCCATGGCACGTCTCCCTGATGGGTCAGCGCGCGCGGATCAGCTCGGCGAGGGCGGCGACGAAGCGCTCCAGCTCCGCCTCGCTGTTGTAGTAATGGACCGAGGCGCGGATCATCGCGCTCAGCCCGCGCTCCCGCATATCCAGCAACGTCCCGGACGCCTCGGAGAGGCTGACATTGATCCCGCGCTGCGCCAATGCCGATTTCAGCTCCGCCGCCGGCATGGTCTCGCAGGTGAAGGTGACGATGCCGCAGCGCTCCAGCCCCTTGTCGCGCAACGTGACGCCCGGCAGCGCATCCAGCATGTCCCGCAGGTCCGAGGCGAGGCCCTGCACGCGCGCGGCGATGGCGTGGAGGCCCTGAGCCAGGGCGTAGTCCACCGCCACGCCGAGCCCGATCTTGCCGGCGAAGTTCGTCTCCCAATTCTCGAACCGGCGCGCGTCGGGACGCATTTCGTAGCGGTCGGGCGCCACCCAGGTGGCGGCGTGGAGGTCCAGGAAGGGCGGCTCCACCCGATCCATCAGCGTCCGGCGGATATAGAGGAAGCCGGTGGCGCGGGGCCCGCGCAGGAACTTCCGCCCGGTCGCCGAGAGCATGTCGCAGCCGATCCGCTCGACATCGAGCGGCAGCTGCCCCGCCGACTGGCACGCATCGAGCAGGAAGGGGATGCCGGCGGCGCGCGCCACGCGCCCGACCTCGGCGGCCGGATTGACCAGCCCGCCATTGGTCGGCACATGCGTGAGGGCGATCAGCCTCACCCTGTCATCGATCGCGCGCTCCAGCGCTTCGATCGAGATCCGGCCATGCTCGTCGTCGGGGATCGCCTCCACCACCGCGCCGGTACGGCGGGCGACCTGCAGATAGGCGATGTAGTTGCTGGCATATTCCGCCTTGCCGGTGAGGATGCGGTCGCCCTCGCGGAACCGGAAGCCGTAGAAGGCCATGTCCCAGCCGCGGGTGGCGTTCTCGACGAAGGCGATCTCCTCGCGCGCGCAATTGAGCAGCTGGGCTATGGCGTCGTAGCAATGCTCCAGCCTATCCTCGGCCTCGTCCGCCGCCTCGTAGCCGCCGATCTCGGCCTCGCGCTGCAGATGCGCGATCAGCGCCTCGGTCACGGCGCGCGGCGGCAGCGCCGCTCCGGCATTGTTGAGATGGAGCACATGGGCGATGCCGGGCGTGTCGGCCCGCACGCGCGCGAGATCGATGGCCATCAAGGCCCTCCTGCAACGCGACTGCAAAGGACTTGCTTAGACCCGCGCGGGGCGCGGGGTCAAACCCGCCTCCGCACGATTCGGCCTGACTGACTCGCCCCGGCGAACTCATCATAATGGGGCCGTACCTGCGCATCCCGATAGAAGCAATGATCTCATTGGCTAATCGGACAAAGTGAAGTGCAATAGGTCTGTGCGCTGCCTGATCTACGGCTGAGGATTGCCTGCAATGACGCTCAAGCCCGCCGCCGGGTTAGCCATGGTCTCCTTGACCGTGTGCGCCTGCCAGATGCCACCCGCCATTTCAGATATCAATGACAGCGCAGTGAAAGTGCAGGCTAGCGGGATGTGGAGTGACCCGTCCGATGTGGCTCGCGCTGCTGATGAAGGATGCGCAATCTATGGAAAGGGTGCCGTGCCCATCAGCAGGAGGTGCATCGATAGCTCAGGGCTGATCTGTAGTACGTATGAGCATCTCTTCGCATGTCGCGGTCTTCAAACCGTCGTTCTCCCCGAATCCTCTGCGCCACCCGCACCGCAACCAGCGCCTCCATTACCGCAGCCCGATGTTGCACCACCG
>JAREAF010000397.1 GCA_029240475.1 Rhodospirillales bacterium
TCGCGGTTGCCGAAGCCGCGCGCGCGGCCGGCGCGCATTATTTCGACCTGACCGAGGATGTGGAGACCACGCGCGCGGTCAAGCGCATCGCCGACGGGGCGGACACGGCATTCGTGCCCCAATGCGGCCTCGCGCCCGGCTTCATCTCGATCGCCGCCTACGATCTCGCGCGCAGCGTCGAGAGCCTGCGCACGGAGCATATGCGGGTCGGCGCGCTGCCGCAGTTCCCGACCAACGCGCTCAAATACAATCTTACCTGGTCGACCGACGGTCTGATCAACGAGTACTGCAACCCGTGCGAGGCGATTCACCAGACCGAGCGCCGCGAGGTGCTGCCGCTCGAAGGGTTGGAGCATTTCTCGCTCGACGGCATCACCTATGAGGCCTTCAACACCTCCGGCGGCCTCGGCACTCTCTGCGACACGCTGGAGGGCAAGGTCGAGACCTTGAACTACAAGACCGTGCGCTATCCCGGCCATCGCGATCTGATCAAGCTTCTGGTGGAGGATCTGCGCCTCGGGCAGCGGCGGCACATCCTCAAGGATGTGCTCGAGACCTCGGTGCCGATGACCAAGCAGGACGTGGTGCTGATCTTCGTGACGGTCAGCGGCATGCGCGAGGGCCGCCTCACGCAGGAGAGCTATGCCAAGAAGATCTACAACGGCCGCATCGGCGACACCGAGCAATCGGCAATCCAGATCACCACCGCCGCCGGTATCTGCGCGATGGTCGACCTCCTGCGCGACGGCAAGCTGCGCTCCAAGGGCTTCGTGCGCCAGGAAGATGCCAGCCTGTCCGACTTCGTGATGAACCGCTTCGGCCGGGCATACGCGTAAGGCAGAAGCCAGAAGCCAGATGACAGAAACCAGAATCTCGGCTATCGGAGCCGTCGGACCTTCTGGCCTTCTGAGTTCTGGCTTTCCGGTTTCTGCATGTTTACCCCTCCCCTTAGCGAGATCCGCTTCACCCTCGAGCATGTGGTCGGCCTCGAGCGCCTGAGGGAGGTGAGCGCGCCGGACTGGCTCGCGCCCGAGCTCCTGGATGCGGTGTTCGAGGGGGCGGGACGGCTGGCGCAGGAGGTGCTGGCGCCGCTGCAGCGGGTCGGCGACCGCGAGGGGTGCCGGCTCGAGAACGGGGTCGTGACGACGCCCGCCGGCTGGCGCGACGCCTACGCCCTGTTCGTGGAGGGCGGCTGGAACGGCCTGCCCTTCTCCGAAGAAATCGGCGGCCAGGGACTGCCCTGGACCGTGGCGACCGCCGTGCAGGAGCTCTGGCACGGCGCAAACACCGCCTTCGGCCTCTGCCCGTTGCTGACGCAGGGCGCGGTCGAGCTTCTCTATCACCATGCCGATCCGGATTTGCAACGGCGCTACCTGCCGAAGCTGGTCAGCGGCGAGTGGACCGGCACCATGAACCTGACGGAGCCGCAGGCCGGCTCCGATCTGGGCGCGATCCGCACGCGCGCCTGGCGCGACGGCGAGACCTGGCGCGTGCAGGGCCAGAAGCTCTTCATCACCTTTGGCGAGCACGACCTGACCGACAACATCGTGCATCTGGTGCTGGCGCGCACGCCGAACGCCCCGGCCGGCACGCGCGGGCTCTCGCTGTTCCTCGTCCCCAAGATCCTCCCGGGCGCGGACGGCCGCCCGGGCCCGCGCAACGACCTGCGCTGCGTCTCGCTCGAGGAGAAGCTCGGGATCCATGCCAGCCCGACCTGCCTGATGGCCTATGGCGACGCGGGCGGCGCGACCGGCTATCTCGTCGGCCGGGAGTGCGGCGGCATCGAGGCGATGTTCACGATGATGAACAATGCCCGGCTCGGCGTGGGCGTGCAGGGCGTCGGCATCGCCGAGCGCGCGGCGCAGATGGCCTCGGCCTATGCCGCTACCCGCGTCCAGGGGCGCGAGCTCGGCGGCAGCTCCAGCCAGCCGGCGGCGATCATCAAGCATCCAGACGTGCGGCGGATGCTCCTGACGATCCGGCTGCGCGCCGAGGCGATGCGTGCGCTGGCGCTCTCGGCCGCGCTCGGGCTCGACCTCGCGCGACGCGAAGCCGAGCCCCGCGCCCGTGAGCAGGCGCAGCTGCGCGTCGACCTCCTCACCCCCGTCGTGAAGGCCTGGTGCACCGACGGCGCGGTCGAGACCGCGTCCATGGCGCTGCAGGTGCATGGCGGGATGGGCTACATCGAGGAGACCGGGATCGCGCAGCTCTATCGCGACGCGCGGATCACGCCGATCTACGAGGGCACCAACGGCATCCAGGCCAACGACCTCGTCTTCCGCAAGCTCGGACGGGACGGCGGCGCGGCGGCGCGGGATTTCATCGGCTCCTTGCGGACCACCGCCGCCGAACTTGCGGCGGCGGGCGACCAATCATCCCTGGGCGCTCGGCTGGCCGATTCGATCTCCGCCCTGGAGGGCGCGACCGGTTGGATCCTGGAAGCGCTCGGCCGCGACCTTCGCGAAGCGGCGGCGGTCGCGGCGCCCTATCTCACGCTGTTCGGAACGGTCGCCGGCGGGGCGCTGCTCGGGCGCGGAGCCCTGCAGGCCGCAAAGCTGGCGGAGCGGGAGAGCGCCGACAAATCCTTCCTTCAGGCGCGCATCGCGGCCGCGCAGTCCTATGGCGCCCTGCTGCTCCCGGAGGCCGGGGCGCTTGCCGCCGCAATCCGAGGCGGCGCCGGCCGGACGGTGCTGGACCATCCGGAGAGCGCCCTCCTGCCGCAATAAAAAGGGCAAAGCCTCGCGAAAGAGGCTTTGCCCGAGAGATAGGCAGCTCCGGGGTCACCCGAGTCCCCGGCACCGCTCGGAAGGAACGCCAGCGTCAGATGTGCCGCCAGCCAGCGCAGTCCAGCACGGGCGCGCCGCCTCCGCTTCATGCAAATGAATGATGGCGGGCTACTTTCTCGCCCCGCGCCGTTACCGGATGCTCAGCGGCGCGCAGAGCATGAGATCGTTCGGCTGGCAGTCGCCTGCGCCACTCGGATCTTCATAGACCGTCGAGATCAGCACCATCCCCTGCGGGCAGTAGACATGACAGGCGCTGTCGCGGGGGAACCACCTCGTGCTCGCACGGACCGGAGTTCCCACATGGACCGGTCGTCCGGCGATGGAGGCCTCCACCATGATCTGAACGCTGGCGGCGGGATCATTGAGCGTGGAGCTCTCCTCGGGCACCTCTTGCGCCCCCGCCCTCAGCGACACGAGGGCCAGCGTCAGGAGAGCCGCACCTGCGATCGACTTCATGTTCTTGCTCCCTGCAGCAACTTTGAAGTTATGAAATAATTGCTGACTCTCAATTTGCGTGCAGTCCAGGACGCAAAAGTGGAGCGGCTCTTATCCGCCCTTCGGCTCAGTAAGGCCGGCCGTCCTTGTGCGTGAAGCGCCAGCGCCCTTCCGGGTCGAGCGTGGCTTCGAGATCGTCGGCGCTGTAATGGGCCCGGTCGCCGGGCGTGCGGTCGCCGATTTCGAGGTAGAGCGCGGGGCGGTCGGTCCGGTTCACCAGGTGGTGGCCGCAGGCGCGCCCCGCCGGGAATCCGGCCGCCATGCCGGGCCGGAGCGCCCATTCCCCCTCGTCCGTCACCAGCACCAGCTCGCCTTCGAGGACATAGACGAACTCGTCCTGCTTCTCGTGCCAGTGGCGCAGCGCCGACGCGCCGCCCGGATCCAGGCGCGTGAGATTGACCCCGAAATTCGAGAGGCCCGCCGCATCGCCGAGCGCCCGCTTCTCGCGGCCGGCGACCACCTGCCGGAACGGCTCGGGATAGCTCGTCCACCGCCGGGCGGGCACAGCCTTTGGGTCGATCACGGTTTGGGGAGCGGGCTTCTTCTCGGACACGGGGGGCGGCCTTGGGCTATTGCTGGATCTCAGGAACCGCCACCGTGAAGCGCAGCGTCTGCGCGTCCGGCTCGGCCAGGATCAGCTCGCCGCCCGCCCGGATCGCGACCAGCGCGGTGAAATAGGCCTGCACCGTCCGCGGCGTCAGCGCCGACGGATCGGC
>JAREAF010000398.1 GCA_029240475.1 Rhodospirillales bacterium
GACGCGCCCCTCGTCGGGCCGCTCGAGCCCGGCGATGATGCGCAACAGCGTTGTCTTGCACGAGCCGCTCGGCCCAAGCAGGGCGAAGAATTCGCCGCGCACGATCTCCAGATCGACTCCCCCGACCGCCGTCACCTTGCCGAAGCGCTTGACGATCGACTGCAGTCTGAGGACCGGGGCGGACACCGCGCTAATCCTATTGGTCGGCGCAAGTGCGGCAGCGGCGTTCCCATGTCCTCGGGACCCGCTGCCGCATCATTCTAGGAGGCCTCCACGTCCGACCAGATGCGCTCCCACTTCTCAGGCGAGGAGGGCTGGTCGAACATGTGGAGCTGGCTGGCTTCGGCGCTGCGGTTCTGAAAATAGAGCTCCACCTCATCGGGGGTCAGGAGGTCGCGGATGTCGACCGTGCCGCCATAGCCCGTCGAGCGGACGACGCGCACGTAATTGTCCTTCTGCAGGAGCTCGTTGATCCAGTGGTGCGCGAGCTCGACCCGCTCTGAATCGGCCTCGGAGCTGATCATCCAGGTATCGACCCAGCCGAGGCCGCCCTCCTTCGGCTTCAGCACATGCTTCACATCGAAGTCGAGCTTGCCTTCCTTCCGCAGCACGGTCAGATGGCGATAGGTCTCGGAGAATTCGGGCGCCGCCCAGATCGCACCGCCGCGCATCAGCCGGTCGAGCGCGTCGTAGTCCTGATAGCGCGTCAAGAGCAGCTTCTTCTGCTGGATGAGCAGCTTCTTGGTCTCCTCCAGCTCGGCGTCGGTGAGTTTGTAGGGATTGAAGGGCTGTCCATCCGGCCGCTCGCCGTTGATGGTGCCAAGATTGGTCGCGGCGAGGATGCCCATGAGGGCGATGTTCTCCTCGAACCGGGAATTGGTCGAGATGTGTCCCTTGTACTTCTCATTCAGCAGCAGCGAGATCGAGCCGATATCCTCGTCAGGAATTCGCGAGTTGTTGACGGTGATTCCGTAACCGCCCCAGCAGTTCGGCGCGGCGACCTTGTTGGCTCCGGATTCGTCGGCGAGCAGCGGGAATTTCGGCGGCAGGAAGTCCGGGAACACGCCGGACATGTTCGGGATCTTGCTGTAGTCGACAGACTGCGTCAGGCCCTGGCGGAAATACAGCCGCGGCCAGAACCCGTCGCCCATTACGATGTCGAAATCCTTGGTGCCGCCGACCTTCATCTTGTTGAAGGCCTCGGAGTTGCCGTCGAAGAAGGTGGGCGAGAAGCGACTCTTGAATTTCTGCTCGAAGCCCTGAACCGTCTCCTTGATGGCATAGGGCTGCCACATCAGGAGACGCAGGTCGGGTGACGCCGCCCGCGCCTTGCCGATGAAGGGCGCCGCCGCGACGAAGGTCGCGCCCGCAGCCGCAATGCCGCCGAGCATCTTCCGGCGGGTCAGGGAAATGCAGCGCCGTCCCTTCCGGCGCAGGGGGTCGCGCGGAGTATTGGACATTCTGTTGCCTCCCGTTCGTCTTTTCGGACAAAAAATACACCACGATTGCCAGGATTTGCAACATCCTGCTAAAAATGCCACGCTATACGAAAGGAAGGGTTGATCGAACGTGCTCGCGGAACAGCGGCAGAATCTGATCCTTGCGATGGTCAATCAGCGCGGCTCCGTATCGATCACGGAGATGCAGCGCAAGCTGAAGGTGTCGCGCGAGACCATCCGCCGCGACCTCATGCTGCTGGCCGACCGCAACGCGCTGCGCAAGACGCACGGCGGGGCTTTGTCGCTGGAGCGCAGCGAGCCGGAGATCGCGCTACGCGAGATCACCAATGCCGAGGCGAAGCGATCCATCGGGCGGCGTGCCGCGGCGCTGGTGCCGGACGGCGCCTCCGTGATCCTGGCCAGCGGCAGCACCGTGCAAGCGGTTGCGGACGCCTTGCTCACACGTCAGGGACTGATCGTCTTCACCAACAGCCTTGGCGTGTGCCGCAAGCTCGCCGGGCACAACAGGAACCGCGTGCATGTGCTGGGCGGGGAGCTGCAGGCGACGAACGGCGCCACGCTCGGGCGCGACACCACCAGCATGCTTGCCCACTATTTCGCCGATTTCGTATTCGTTGGCGCCGGCGCCATCTCGCCGAGCGGCTGGCTGATGGACTACACGCGCGAGGAGGGCGAGCTGCACGGAATGATGCTGCAATCGGCGCGCACGGCGGTCATCGTCGCCGATCACACGAAGTTCAACCGATACGCGCCCGTGCGCGTCGAGAATTTCGACAAGGTGACGCATCTCGTCACCGACCGCCGCCCGGACGCGCCGCTCGCCGCCGCGCTGATGGCATTGCCGCTGGAGATCCTCGTGCAGGACCAGGAACGCTTACATCATGCGGAGCATCGCTCATGAAGCATCAGGCGCTGCGGCGCGAGATCATCTCGGCCTGTGTCGGCATGAATGCCCGCGGCATCAACCAGGGCACCTCCGGCAATATCAGCGTGCGCGTGGAGGAGGGGCTTCTCATCACGCCGTCAGGCGTCCCCTACGACGAGATGAAGCCGTCGGACGTCGTTATGATGCGCTTGGACGGTAGCCACGAAGGGCGCCTGAAGCCCTCGAGCGAATGGCGATTCCACACCAGCATCCTGGCGTCGCGGCCGGAGGTGGGCGCGGTCGTGCACACCCACGCCATGTTCGCCACGACGATTGGCTGCTGTGGGTTGGACATCCCGGCGGTGCACTACATGATCGCCGCCACCGGCGGCAGCCGCATCCCATGCGTGCCCTATATCACCTACGGCACGCAGGAGCTGGCCGACGCGGCCGTGGCCGCGCTGAACGGCCGCTCCGCATGTCTGCTGGCCAACCACGGCATGATCGTGCTCGGCCCCAATTTGAAGAAGGCGATGTGGCTCGCCGTCGAGGTGGAGACTCTCGCCGCGCAATATTGGCGTGCGCTGCAGGTCGGCAAGCCGAACATCCTGTCGGAGGCGCAGGTCCAGACTGTGATCGAAAAATTCAAGACCTACGGCCAGCAGCCCGAGCCGGCTCCCGGTTGCTGCTGACCTAAACTCCGCTGCTGTGCGAGAGGGCATGATCGTCGGCATCGACATCGGCACGCAGAGCCTAAAAGCCGTGCTGACCGACGCACGCCTCAAGGTGATGGGCGAGGCCGCGATCCAATACCGGCCGTGCTTCCCAGGGCCCGACCGCGCCGAGCAGCACGTCACCGTGTGGGAGCGCGCGCTGGGACCCGCCATCGCCGCTGCGCTCAGGCAAGCGAACGTCCCGCCCGGCCGGATCGGGGCGCTCGGCCTTTGCGGTCAGCTCGACGGGTGCCTCGCCGTCGATTCTTTCGGCGTGGCTCTCGGCCCGTGCCTCATCTGGATGGACCGCCGCGCGCAAGCCGAGGCGGCAGAGGTCCCGGCCGAGCTCATCCGCGCGCGCTCGGGCGTGGTGCGCGATCCGAGCCACATGGCCGCGAAGATCGTATGGCTGCGACGGAACGAGCCGCGCGCAGCCAGTGCGGCGCGCTTCCATCAGCCGGTTTCCTACATGGTGGAGCGGCTGACCGGCGCGGCGGTGATGGATCACGCGCTCGCATCGACCAGCATGCTCTACGCGCTCCAGCGCCGTTCATTCGATCCGGAGCTGCTGGACCGGTTCGGCATCGACGCGTCGCTGCTGCCGGAGTTGGCGGAGGCGCAGGCGCGTGCCGGAGGGCTGACGCGCGCGGGCGCGGGGCTCACCGGGTTGCCTGTCGGCATTCCGGTCGCCGTCGGCACGGGCGACGATTTCTCGACGCCGCTCGGCGCCGGCCTAATCGCCCCCGGCACGATCCAGGTGGCCGTCGGTACCGGCGAGGTCATCGGCGCCATCGACGACCGGCCCATCATCGACGAGGCTGGCCTGGTGGAGACCAACGCATATCCCGGTGGCCGCTGGTTTCTGAAGACTCCGGGTTGGCTCTCGGGCGGCGCGGTGGTTTGGCTCACCGATCTGCTCGGGATGCAGACAGTCCAGGACTTCGATTCGGCCGCGGAAG
>JAREAF010000399.1 GCA_029240475.1 Rhodospirillales bacterium
TTGAGGAGGCCGGTGCCGCGCGCGCGGTTGCCGTTGATGGTGGAGGGCCCCCAGGCGCCGCCATCGGGTCCCGGCACGCCCGCACGGTTGAGCTCCAGCGCGATCTTCTTCGGGCTCTTGCCCCCGGCATAGGCCGCGAAGATGCGCCGGACGATCGCCGCCTCGTCCGGGTTGATGCGGCGCTTGCGTCGAGCTTGACCCACCCGCTCTCGCGGTGCGCGGGCGGGTGACCTTGCGACCGGATTGCTTCAGGCACCCTCCTCGCCATCTTCCAACCTGTCGGCCCCCGCGGAACAAACCTCCGGCGGGCAAACAATCACCTTGCATCCGAAGCTTTCCAACACGGGCTGGATGGCGGCGTCTGTGGACTGAACGAGGGCAATGGCTTCGACACTTCGCGCTCCCAAGCGCTCGACCAGCGCCTTCGAGATTAGTGTCTGCCCCGCCACGCTGAAGACCTATCCGAGCCTGCTGATCTGGTGCGAAGGTCGAAGCGCATTTTGAAATTTCTAGAGATCATCCGTGATTGACGTTCAAAACATCGCCGCCCCGCCATTCGGGCTGAGGCACTGGCCGGTCATGAAGGTGGCTCCAGGCCCGGCCAGAAACACGGCCGCCTCGGCGATCTCCTCCGGCCGTGCAATCCGGCCCAAGGGATTTTGCGATTCCTTGGCGAGCGTCTCAGGTGCGGTCGATTCCGCTCCGAGCATTGCCGTATCGGTGGGGCCGGGGGCGAGCGCGTTCACTCGGATCGTGGGCGCGAACTCACGCGCCCACGAGCGCGTCATCGAAAGCACGCCCCCCTTGGAGGCGCAATAGATCGAGCAGCGTTCGCGCCCCAGATAAGCCAGTTCGGAGGCCAGATTGATGATGCGTCCGCCGCCGGTGTCGAGCATGCGTCGGATGGCTTCGCGGCCGACCAGGAAGACGCCGCGCAGATTGACGCCGATGAGGCGATCGAAATCGGCCGCCGTCGTCTCGAGGAGCGGCTTCTCGATCAGGATGCCCGCATTGTTGACAAGAATGTCGAGGCGGTGGAGCCGCGCCGTCGCGGCTTGCATCATCTCCAGCACCTGCCGCTCGTCCGACACGTCCGTCTGCGGCAGAGCGAAGGCCTGTCCGCCGGCGGCGGCGATGCGGCCGGCCAGATCGGCGGTTGCCTCGGCAGGCGCCTTGTCCGCGATCGCCACCGCGGCGCCTTCGCGCGCCAAGGCGATGCCGATGGCGCGGCCGATCCCGCTCGCACCTCCCGTGACCAGCGCCCGCCGGCCGGACAGAGATCCGCTCATGCCATCACCTCGCCGCGATCGACATTCAATGCCTGCCCGGTGATATTCCGAGCCAGATCGGAAGCCAGGAACAGGTACGCGCTCACGACGTCTGCGGGATTCATCAACCCCGGCAGGGCCTGCCCGGCAAGGATCCCCTCCAGGCTCTGATGCTCCTCGACGCCCGCCCTCCGCGCCACCTCAGTGAGAGACCGCAGAGCCGCACGCGTCCCGACCCATCCCGGGCAGACGGCATTCACGCGGATGCCGCGCGGCCCCAGCTCCCTCGCCAGCACGCGCATGAAGCCGATGTTGGCGTGCTTGGAGGCGACATAGGCGGCGAAGTCAGCGGCACCCGTCTTGCCCCAAATGGACGAGGTGATCACGATGCTGGAGCCTGGGCCCATCCGGGGCAACACCTCGCGGGTGACATAGTAGGTCCCGATCACGTTGATCTGCACGATCCGGGCGAAGGTTTCCTCCACCTCCTCGCCCGTCTCCAGCATCGGGGTGATCCGCTCCAGCCCGGCATTGTTGACGAGCACGTCGATGCGGGGAGCATCGGCGAAGGCGCGCCGGACCGCGCTGCGGTCGGCGATGTCGCAGATCTTCGCGCAGACCGGCCGGCCGGTCTCCCGCTCGATGGCTTCGGCCGCCGCGCAGATATCGGGCGTGCTAGACAGGATGAGCAAATCCGCCCCTGACCTCGCGAACGCGTCGGCCACGGCGCGGCCGATACCGTGGCTGGCGCCGGTCACCATCACGCGCTTGCCCTGAAAATCGAACGCCTGCATCGGGTCGCCTTGTGTCAGAAGTTCGCCTCCGTCGTTCCCGCCTCGGTCCTGGTCTCCTCGTCGCGAATGAGCGCGAGAACCTCGCGCCGGAGCTTGCGGAAAGGCGCCGTTTCCATAACTTCCATGGTGCGGTCCCGCGGCAGAACCTCGCTCACCCGCACGTCGCGCAGCACGCGGGCGGGACGAGCGGAGAAGACGATGATGCGGTCGGCCAGAAAGACGGCCTCATCCACATCGTGGGTCACGAAGATGACCGTCTTGCCCTCGGCGTTGCGAAGCTGCAGAAGCTGAAGCTGCAGGCGCTCGCGGGTGAGCGCGTCGAGCGCGCCGAACGGCTCATCCATGAGAAGCACCAGCGGATCGGCCGCCAGGGTGCGCGCGATCGCGACACGCTGGCGCATGCCGCCAGAGATGCGGCTGATGTAGAAATCGGCGAAGGCGGTAAGGCCGACCAGATCCAGATAGCGGCGGGCGATCCGGTCCTTCTCGGCCGGCGGGAGGTCGCGGCGATACTTCAGGCCGAAGCGGACATTCCCGAAGACGGTCAGCCAGGGGAACGAGGAGTAGGACTGGAAGACCATGCCTTTCTCGCGGCTGGGGCCCTCGACCTTTCGGCCCTTGATGAGGACCTCGCCCGAGGTGGGCGTCTCCAACCCGCCCACCAGGCGCATGACGGTGGTCTTGCCGCAGCCCGAAGGACCGACGAAGACCACGAACTCGCCTTCGGCCACGGTCAGCGACAGGGGCTCGACCACCGGCGTCCGTCGGCCGCGATGGTCCGAAAAGATCTTGGCGAGGCTGCGGAACTCGATGAAGGCGCCCGTCCGGGTCATCGCTCGTGCACCCTAAACCAGATACCGGAACGCGCGGCGATGCAGGAGCCGGATCGCTTGGTCGGAGACGAGTCCGATGACGCCGATCGTCAGGATGCCGGCGAAGACCTCTGGGGTCTTGCCATAGCGGCGCGCCGTCCAGAGCTCGTACCCGATGCCCGAGCTCGAGGCGACGATCTCGGCGACCAGCAGGTAGGTCCAGCACCAGCCGAGCGTGATGCGCAGGCTGTCCACCATGTTGGGCAGCATGGCGCGCAACAGCACGTCCTTCATCAGCGCCAGGTCTCCGGCGCCGAGCGTGCGGCCTGTCTCGATGAACTCCTTCGGCACGCGCCGCGCGTCGTCGGCCACCAGCAGCACGAGTTGGAAGAAGGTGCCGATCCACAACAGGGCCATCTTTGAGCCCTCGCCGATGCCGAGCCAGATCAGCGTCAGGGGCACGAGGGCGGGCACGGGAAGATAGCGGATGAAGTCGATCAGCGGCTCCGAGAAGGCGCCGACCGCGCGGTAGCCGCTCATCAGCACGCCTAGCGGAACGGCGAGCAGGGCGGCTGCGAGAAAGGCCACCCAGACCCGCGCGATGCTGATCCCGACGTCCGTCAGGTAGCCGGCATTCTCGACCAACGCGAGCCAGGCCGATACGACCGCGAGCGGAGAGGGAAGGAACTGGGGATGCACGAGGCCCAATCCGGCGACCAGCTGCCAGACGGCGAGGACGAAAATGAAGGCGGCGATGCCCAGCCACAGCTCGAGATCGGCCTGAGGCGCGGCGCGGAAGGCGAACAAGGAGCGCCAACGACCGCGCTCCGCCGGCTCGGGAGAAGGCTCCCCGCGCCCGGCCGCCGGAGCCGGCGGACTCGCAGCAGTGCGATCCGCTTCGGGGTAGGTCAAGACCGACTGCCCGCTGCCAGGCGGGGCAGGGATCGGCGGCCTCGCTCAGCCCGCAACGCAGGCATTCACTTCTTCCAGGTCTTCTGCACCTCGCCGATGATGGATCGGTCGATGTGGTCTTGCGGGTGCAGCTCGACATCGGCCGACCCAAACTCCAGATTGAGGGCCATCGCCTCGCGGAAGACCTCGTACACCCTGCCTTCCTGGTC
>JAREAF010000400.1 GCA_029240475.1 Rhodospirillales bacterium
GCGAGCGCTGCCTTCTGCTGGCGCGCGGGTGATCCAGGTCAAAAAAACAGTTGGAAAAAATCGGTGTCCCGTCTAGGGTGAGGCGCAGAGTTCAGGGCCATTGGCGGCCCCGCGCCGAAGGTGGCGCGCTCATGCTTCACCCCCATAGCGCCAGAGGTCTTAAGCCCTTTACGGGCGATGGCCGCTGAGGGTGGCCCGTCCGGCAGGACCGGAAATCGAGCAACGAAGCGAAAGTCGAGATGAGACCAGGAACGAGTTCACGGCGCTCCCGCGGCCGCGGCAACCGTAAGCCGCATGTGCCCTCCAAGAACCAGACCTTCGACAGCAACGGGCCGGAGGTTCGGGTCCGCGGCAATGCCCACCAGGTGCTGGAAAAGTACTTGGCGCTGGCCCGCGACGCCCAGTCCGCCGGCGACCGGATCGCGGCGGAGAACTATTTCCAGCACGCAGAGCATTACTTCCGGATCATCAACGCCAATGGCGAGGGCAACGGCCGTCCCCGGCAGCCCCATCGCCAAGACGGCGAGGGCCAGCCTCAGCCTTCGGCGGCCCCGGGCGGAACCCAGCAGCCGGTCACCAATGGGACGGGTGGGGATGTGCTGCCCGGGATCGCCCTTGAGGACGAGGACGAGGCCGAACCCGGCTCCGCCCCGACCGAGCTGATCTGATCTGCCCCTTCGAAGGCGCGCGGCGGGCCCGCCCCGCCTCAGCCCTGCATCTGCGTGGCCTTTGCAGGCCGGCCAGGCCTGCATTCGCTTCATCGCTGGTCTGCGAGCCTTGCTCGCCTGAAGCGTTCTCCCCATATCGAACCCGGTCGCGAGGGGGCATGGAATCCCTCGCGAGGGGACCAATGCATCGAGAGCCCGTGGGCCTTTGAGGACGCGGGCCGAAGAGGGCAAACATGAATTTCGACATCTATACCGAGCGATCGAAGGGATTCATCCAGTCGGCGCAGGGCCTCGCCTTGCGCAGCGGCCATCAGCGGCTGACGCCGGAGCACCTCCTGAAGGTGCTGCTCGACGACAAGGAAGGGCTGGCGTCCAACCTGATCCGCGCCGCCGGCGGGCAGCCGGAAAAGGCGCTGGCGCAGACCGAGGCCGAGCTCGGCAGGCTGCCGCGCGTGGAAGGCGGCGGCGCCGGCCAGGTCTATATGGCGCCGGAGACCGCGCGCCTGTTCGAGCAGGCCGAGAAGATCGCGGAGAAGGCCGGCGACAGCTTCGTCACCGCCGAGCGCCTCTTGCTGGCGCTGGCGCTCGCAAGCGGCACGCCGGCCGCCCGCATCCTTACGGACGCCGGGGTGACCGCGCAGGGCCTCAACGCCGCCATCAACGAGATCCGCAAGGGCCGCAAGGCCGACACCGCCTCCGCCGAGGAGGCCTATGACGCGCTGAAGAAATACGCGCGCGACCTGACCCAGGCGGCGCGCGACGGCAAACTCGACCCGGTGATCGGCCGCGACGAGGAGATCCGGCGCACCATCCAGGTCCTCTCCCGGCGCACCAAGAACAATCCCGTGCTGATCGGCGAGCCCGGCGTCGGCAAGACGGCGATCGTGGAGGGCCTCGCCCACCGCATCATCAATGGCGACGTGCCGGAGAGCCTGCGCAACAAGCGGCTGATGAGCCTCGATCTCGGCGCGCTGGTCGCGGGCGCCAAATATCGCGGCGAGTTCGAGGAGCGGCTGAAGGCCGTGCTCCAGGAGGTCGCCGGCGCCGAGGGCGACGTCATCCTCTTCATCGACGAGCTGCACACGCTGGTGGGGGCGGGCGCGGCCGAAGGCGCGATGGACGCCTCCAACATGCTCAAGCCCGCGCTGGCGCGCGGCGAGCTGCATTGCGTTGGCGCGACCACGCTCGACGAGTATCGCAAGCGCATCGAGAAGGACGCGGCGCTGGCGCGGCGCTTCCAGCCGGTCTTCGTCTCGCAGCCGAGCGTGGAGGAGACGATCTCGATCCTGCGCGGCCTCAAGGAGAAGTACGAGCTGCATCACGGCGTGCGAATCACCGATTCCGCGCTGGTCGCGGCGGCGACGCTCTCGAACCGCTACATCACCGACCGCTTCCTCCCCGACAAGGCCATCGACCTCGTCGACGAGGCGGCGAGCCGCCTCAAGATGGAGGTCGATTCCAAGCCCGAGGAGATCGACGAGATCGACCGGCGGCTGATCCAGCTGAAGATCGAGCGCGAGGCGCTGAAGAAGGAAAGCGATCCAGCCTCGCGCGACCGGCTGCAGAAGCTCGAGGGCGAGATCGCCGAACTCGAGAAGGAGTCAGCCGACCTCACCGCTGTGTGGCGCGCCGAGAAGGAGAAGCTCGCTTCGGCGCAGAAGCTCAAGGAGCAGCTGGATCATGCGAAGCTCGAGCTGGAGCAGGTGCAGCGCAGGGGTGACCTCGCGCGGGCCGGCGAGATCGCCTATGGCATCATCCCTGAGCTCACACGCAAGCTGACGGAAGCCGAGGCGCAGCACGGCACCGCGATGATCAATGAGGCGGTGACCGATCAGGACATCGCTGGGGTGGTCTCGCGCTGGACCGGCATCCCCGTCGACAAGATGCTGGAAGGCGAGCGCGCCAAGCTCCTGCACATGGAGGAGAGCATCAAGGCGCGCGTGGTCGGCCAGGACGAGGCGGTGATCGCCGTCTCGAACGCGGTGCGCCGCGCGCGGGCGGGCTTGCAAGACCCGAACCGGCCGATCGGCTCGTTCCTGTTCCTGGGCCCGACCGGCGTCGGCAAGACCGAGCTGACCAAGGCGCTGGCGGCGTTCCTGTTCGATGACGAGCAGGCGATGATCCGCATCGACATGTCCGAGTACATGGAGAAGCACGCGGTCGCGCGGCTGATCGGCGCGCCTCCGGGCTATGTCGGCTACGAGGAGGGCGGCGCGCTCACCGAGGCAGTGCGCCGGCGCCCCTATCAGGTGATCCTCTTCGATGAGGTGGAGAAGGCGCATCCGGACGTCTTCAACGTGCTCCTTCAGGTGCTCGATGACGGGCGCCTCACGGATGGGCAGGGACGCACGGTCGATTTCCGCAACACGCTGATCGTGCTGACCTCCAATCTCGGCTCGGACATCCTCGCGGCGATGCCGGAGGGCCTGGAGACCAACTCCGTGCGCGAGCAGGTCATGGGCGTCGTGCGGCAGGCCTTCCGGCCGGAATTCCTGAACCGGCTGGACGAGATCCTGCTCTTCCGGCGGCTCAGCCGGCGCGAGATGACGGGCATCGTCGAGATCCAGCTCGAGCGGCTGAAGCGGCTCCTCTTGGACCGCAAGATCACGCTCGAGCTCGACGAAAGCGCGAAGGCCTGGCTCGCGGACGCGGGGTACGATCCGGTCTACGGCGCCCGGCCGCTGAAGCGGGTGATCCAGCGCGAGCTGCAGAACCCGCTGGCGCAGATGATCCTGGAGGGCACCGTGCCGGACGGCTCGACGGTTCAGATCACCGCGCGCGACGGCAAGCTCGCGATCGAGCCGAAAGAGCGGGCCGAAGCCGAAGCGGCGTAGGGGTCAGCGCGGACGCAGGAGGCTGTTGTCGCCGCCCGCGACCAGTTGCTGGAGTTGCAGCTGGTCGCGCAGGCGGTCGACGGCGGCCTTGGCTTGCAGGAACCGCTCCTTCTCGGCGCCGGCCAGCTTCTCGCCGGTCGGCAGCTTGACGCTGAGCGGGTTGATCTGCTTGCCCGAGACGACCACCTCGTAATGCAGGTGCGGCCCGGTCGAGCGGCCGGTCGAGCCCACGAACCCGATCACCTCCCCCTGCCGGACGCGGCGGCCGACCTTCATGCCCTTGGCGAAGCGGCTGAGATGCGCGTAGGCGGTGCGGTAGGTGCCGTTGTGCTTCAGCCGCACATAGTTGCCATAGGCGCCCTTGCGGCCGGCCTCTTCCACCACCCCGTCGCCGGCGGCGTAGATCGGCGTGCCCGACGGCGCGGCGAAATCGATGCCTTTGTGCAGCTTCGAGTAGCCGAGGATCGGATGCTTGCGCATGCCGAA
>JAREAF010000401.1 GCA_029240475.1 Rhodospirillales bacterium
CGCGCTCTACGTCCTGCTCAAGCGCCGGAGGCGTCCATGACTCCGTTCGGCGCGCGTCTCAGGGAGCTGCGGCGTGAGCGCGGCATCCAGCTCAAACACATGGCCAAGGGGCTCGGCGTCTCGGCGGCCTATCTCTCGGCGCTGGAGCACGGCCACAGAGGCCGGCCGAACCGCGCCTTCGTGCATCGCATCTGCGCCTATCTCAACATCATCTGGGACGAGGCCGAGGAGCTGCAGGCCCTGGCGCAGCTCTCCCATCCCCGCGTCACGGTCGACACATCCGGCCTGTCGCCCGAAGCGACGGAGCTGGCGAACCGGTTGGCGGAGCGCATCGAGAAGCTCGATCCCGAAACGGTCCGCAAGATGTTGGCGCTGCTCGACCGCAAGGCTGGAGACGGAGCCTAGCCCCATGCCGATCCGATTCGAGCGCACGGTGCCGATCCTGCGCATCTTCTCCGAGGAGAAGGCGAAGGAGTTCTATCTCGGCTTTCTCGGATTTGAGCTTGACTGGGAGCACCGGTTCGAGCCCGACACGCCCGTTTACATGCAGGTCTCGCGCGGCGGGATGGTGCTGCATTTGAGCGAGCATCATGGCGACGGTTCGCCGGGAGCGACGCTGTTCGTGGAGACCGAGGGTCTGGAGGAGCTCCATGCCGAGGTGACGGCCAAGAAATACCGCTACCTGCGCCCGGGCATCGAGGACGCGCCCTGGGGCGCGCGGGTGATGACGGTGATCGACCCCTTCTCCAACCGCATTCGCTTCAGCGAGCGCAAGCGGGCCTAGCGCCCGCGCCGCTCGGCACCCGCTTGGCCGCCCGGCCGTTCATAGCGGGCAAGAGGAAAGAGCTGAAGGAAGATCGGCAATGAAAGTGCCCGAGCCGCGCAAGGGCATGCCCGACCCGCATCTCAGCGAGCCGGAGTTCCGTGCGCGCTTTCTTGAGCAATTCCGCGACCCCGCCTTTCGGCCGCTCGCCGGCGAGTTGGAGAAGATCGCCGCCGTGGCCTGGGATGGTTACGAGAACGGCCGCAAGGCGCCGGTCACGCGCAAGGCGGGAGCCGAATTCGCGGATCCCGATTACGACCTCTCGGTCGATTGGCTGGCGGCCCGCGAGGCGATTGAGCAGGCCCGGCGCAAGCATGAGGATGCGGCCGGACCCGCGCGCATCCTGCTGATCAACAGCTCCTCGCGCAGCGAGCACACCTGCCCGGGCGAGAGCTCCAAGTCCTGGCGCATCCTCCAGATCGCCGCCGGCATCTTCGCCGCCGCTGGCGATGTCGAGACCGAGATCCTCGATCTCAGCCGGCTCGCCTCCGAGTACGGCCGCAAGATTCATCCCTGCAAGGCCTGCTTCTCCACCGCGCCCGCGCTCTGCCACTGGCCCTGCTCCTGCTATCCGAACCATGCGATGGGCCAGACGCAGGACTGGATGAACGAGATCTACCCGATGTGGATCGCCGCGCACGGCGTCATGATCGTCACGCCGGTCAACTGGTACCAAGCCTCCTCGCCCTTGAAGCTGATGATGGACCGGCTGGTCTGCGCCGACGGCGGCAATCCCGATCCGACACTGACGCACGGCAAGGACGCGCGCCGCGCCAAGGAGCTGGAGCTGGCGGGTTGGCCCTATCCCCGCCATCTCGAAGGCCGGCTCTTCTCGGTCGTGGTGCATGGCGACGTCGAGGGCGCGGAGACCCTGCGCCGCATGCTCTCCGACTGGCTCTGCTTCATGCATCTGGAGCCCGCCGGCGCCGCGGCCGAGCTCGATCGCTATGTCGGCTATTGGAAACCCTACGCCACCAGCCATGACGAGCTGGATGCGGACGAGGCGTTCCAGGAGGAGGTGCGCAATGCTGCACGCAGCCTGCTGCATGCCGTGCGTGCGAAGCGGGCGGGGCGCTGGGCGCCCGCCGACCAGAGCCTCAAGCAGCCTCGGAATAAGTGAACGCCTGCCGGCGTCTAGATATTGGAGCACTCGGGTGACATTCGGATCAATCATGGGCACTCCCCCAATCGTCGCTCTTGTCCTTGCTGCCGCGTTTGGTCTCGCCGCCTGCGGCGATACCGCCAAGCTTCCGGTGTCGGCGGGCACTGGTCCCGATCCAGAGCTGCCGCCTCCGGCGCGAACGCTGATCCCGACCGTCAAGGTCGCTCCGGCCAAGGGCTGGGCCCAGGGCGCGGCGCCGCAGCCGGCCGCCGGGCTTGCCGTCACCCGCTTCGCCGAGGGCCTCGACCATCCGCGCTGGCTCTTGGCGCTTCCCAATGGCGATGTGCTGGTCGCCGAGAGCAACGCCCCGCCCCGGCCCGAGCAAGGCAAGGGCATCAAAGGCTGGTTCATGAAGAGGTTCATGAAGAAGGCGGGGGCGGCGGTGCCGAGCGCGAACCGGATCACGCTGCTGCGCGACGCCGACGGCGACGGCATCGCCGAGTTTCGCAGCGCCTTCCTCGAAGGGCTCAACTCGCCCTTCGGCATGACGCTCGCCGGCGATGCGCTCTATGTGGCCAACACCGATGCCGTGCTGCGCTTCCCCTACCGCGCCGGCGACACCCAGATCACCGCGCCAGGCGAGAAGGTCGTCGACCTCCCCGCCGGCCCTCGCAATCATCACTGGACCAAGACCGTCCTCGCCGATCCCGCGGGCGAGCGGCTGTTCGTCAGCACCGGCTCCAACAGCAATGTCGCCGAGAATGGCATGGAGGAGGAAGAGGGCCGCGCCGCGATCTGGATCGTGGATGCGAAGACGGGCGAGCACCGCATCTTCGCCTCGGGCCTCAGGAACCCGATCGGCCTCGCCTTCGAGCCCGACACGGGCGCGCTCTGGACGACGGTCAATGAGCGCGACGAGCTCGGCAGCGATCTGGTGCCCGACTACATGACCTCGGTGCGGGACGGCGGCTTCTATGGCTGGCCCTACAGCTATTTCGGCACGCATGTGGACGAGCGGGTCGAGCCGCAGCGCCCCGATCTCGTCGCCAAGGCCCTTGTGCCCGATTACGCGCTGGGGCCGCACACCGCCTCGATGGGCTTGGCTTTCTCCAAGGGCGCCGGGCTGCCGCCGCCTTTGGAGAACGGCGCCTTCGTCGGCCAGCATGGCTCCTGGAACCGCAAGCCGCCGAGCGGCTACAAGGTGATCTTCGTGCCCTTCGCCAACGGCCTGCCCGCGGGCGAGCCGATCGACGTGCTCACCGGCTTCCTCGACGCCGACGGCAACGCGCTCGGCCGGCCCGTGGGCGTCGTGCTCGACGGCAAAGGCGGCGTCCTCGTCGCCGACGATGTCGGCAACATCGTCTGGCGGGTGGCGCCCGCCCGTTAGAGCCGCACCGCCCTGAGGCGAATCGCGTTGGTGATGACGCTGACGGAAGAGAGCGCCATCGCCGCCGCGGCGATGATCGGCGAGAGCAGGAGCCCGAAGACCGGATAGAGCGCGCCCGCCGCCACCGGCACGCCCAGCGCGTTGTAGATGAAGGCGAAGAACAGGTTCTGGCGGATGTTGCGCATGGTGGCGCGCGACAACCGGCGCGCACGCACGATCCCCGTGAGGTCGCCCTTCAGCAGCGTGACCCCCGCGCTTTCCATCGCCACATCGGTGCCCGTGCCCATCGCGATCCCGACATCGGCGGAGGCCAGAGCGGGGGCATCGTTGACGCCGTCGCCGGCCATCGCGACGACCCGCCCGTCCGCCTTGTGGCGCTGCACGACCGCGCTCTTCTGGTCGGGCAGGACCTCGGCCTCGACATCCTCGATGCCGAGCCGCCGGGCGACCGCCCGCGCGGTGGTCCAGTTGTCGCCGGTGAGCATGACGACGCGCACCCGCTCGGCCTTGAGCGCCGCCAGGGCTTCGGGCGTCGTGGGTTTCACCGGATCGGCGATGGCGATGGCGCCGGCGAGCCGGCCGTCCACCGCGACGAAGATCACCGTCGCGCCGTCGCCGCGCAGCCGGTCCGCCTCCTCGGCGAGCGCCGCAACCTCCGTCTGCCGCTCGGCGCTCGGAGGCGCGCTCGACGCTTGCGGCAAGGCGCAGGAGCTCGGTTTCGGAGAAGTCTCCGGCCGGCACCAGAGCCGTGACCGCCGGCTTGCCCTCGGTCAGGGTCCCGGTTTTGTCGATCACGAGCGTGTCCACCTTCTCCATATGTTCGAGCGCCTCGGCGTTCTTGATGAGCACCCCCGCCTGCGCGCCACGGCCGACGCCGACCATGATCGACATCGGCGTGGCGAGCCCGAGCGCGCACGGGCAGGCGATGATCAGGACCGTGACGGCGGCGAGCAGGCCATAGGAGAGGCGCGGCGGCGGGCCCCAGATCCCCCAGGCCGCGAAGGCTAGGAGCGCGATGAGGATCACCGTCGGCACGAACCAGGCCGAGACCTGATCGGCCAGCCGCTGGATCGGCGCGCGGCTGCGCTGCGCCTCGGCGACGAGCTGCACGATCTGCGCCAGCATGGTGTCGCGCCCGATCCGCTCGGCCTCGATGACGAGGGCGCCGCTCTGGTTGATGGTGCCGCCGATCACCTTCTGCCCGACCGCCTTGGTGACCGGCATCGATTCGCCGGTGACCATGGATTCATCGACGGCGCTGCGCCCTTCGCGCACCACGGCGTCGACTGGCACCTTCTCGCCCGGGCGCACGCGCAGGCGCTCGCCCACCTGCACCGCCTCGAGCGGCACCTCCTCCTCCCGTCCGTCGGAAGCGATGCGGCGCGCGGTCTTGGGCGCCAGGTCGAGCAGCGCGCGGATGGCGCCGCTGGTGGTCTCACGAGCCCGCAATTCCAGCACCTGGCCCAGGAGCACGAGCACGGTGATCACCGCCGCGGCCTCGAAATAGACGGCAACGGCGCCGTCCGCGCCGCGGAAGGCCGCCGGGAAAATGCCGGGAGCGACCGTGGCGATCACGCCGTGGAGCCAGGCGACGCCGATTCCCATGGCGATCAACGTGAACATGTTGAGATTGCGCGTGCGCAGCGAATGCCAGGCGCGCACGAAGAAGGGCCAGCCGGCCCAGAGCACGACCGGCGTGGCAAAGAGCATCTGCAGCCAGTTGCCCGTCTGCCTGCCCAGATAGTGCTCGAGCCCGGTCAGATGCGCGCCCATCTCCAGGGCCAGGATCGGCACCGACAGGACCAGGCCGATCCAGAACCGGCGGGTCATGTCGCGCAGCTCGGCGCTGGGGCCGGTCTCGGTGGTCGCCAGCACGGGCTCCAGCGCCATGCCGCAGATCGGGCACGAGCCCGGGCCCAGCTGGCGGATCTGCGGATGCATCGGGCAGGTGTAGATCGTGCCCTCGGGCGCGGGCGCCGGCTCGACCTCGGCGGCGAGGTAGCGCGTCGGGTCCGCCAAGAACTTGGATCGGCAGCTTTCCGAGCAGAAATAGTAGGTGTGCCCCCGATGCGCGGCCCGGTGCGCCGTTTTGTGCGGATCGACTTCCATGCCGCAGACCGGGTCCTTCACCGATGCGCGGTCCCGCTCGTCCGATCCGTGGCCGTCATGGGTCACGGCATGAGAATGGGCGTGGGCGTCCGTCCCTCGGGTCATGTCGGGTCTCCTCGGCAAGGGTGCTTATTCCGCAGCCTCCCGCAACGGGAAGGTCAAGGCCTTCAAGGCTGCAGCACCGCAAAGGCCAGCGCCGCGTAGCGCGCCGCCTTGCCAGCGGCGACCAGCGGCACGAACAATAGCAGCGGCAGCCTCAACGCGCCCGCCGCCACGGTGAGTGGATCGCCGATCAAGGGAACCCAGGCGAGGAGCAAGGACCAGGCGCCCCAGCGCTCGTATAGGCGCTGCGCCCGCTCCAGCCGCTCCGGCCGGATCCGCAGCCAGCGGCGCGCCGCCGACCCGGTCAGCGCACGCCCAAGCGCCCAGTTCACGACCGAGCCGAGCGTGTTCGCCGCCGTGCCCACGAGGAGCAGCAGCGCGGTCGAGTGCTCGCGCTCCGCCAGGAGCGCGCCCATAACCAGTTCGGACTGCGCCGGAAAGACGGTCGCCGCCAGGAAGGCGGAGCCGGCCAGCGCGGAATAGGCAGCGAGCGGGGTCAAAAGGGGTCCGGACCGGCTGAAGGCGGCAGGATATCAGCCTTTCCATTCCGAATTGAACAAGTTGCTGATATTCTTTAACCGCCGGTTGGGGCAGGAAGGGGGCGCCTTCGCCCGTGCCGAATCGTCGCGCAAGCCCATCTGCAGATGCGGATGCGGGCGTCCGCAGGACCACCCTTCTGGTCATTGCAGCCTTGTGCCTGGCCTATTTCCTGCTGGCCAAGGCCGGGCTGGCGCTGGCCTCGATCAATCCGAGCGCCACGCCCGTCTGGCCTCCGACGGGCCTGGCGATCGCCGCGTTGCTCCTGCTCGGGCCCGAGGCCGCTCCGGCCATCTTCCTCGGTGCGTGGCTGGCCAACCAGACCACGACCGGCGATCTCCCGAGCTCCATCGCGATCGGCTTGGGCAACACGCTCGAGGCGCTGGTCGCGGCGCTGCTGACCCGCCGCTGGGCGCGCGGGACGGAGGCCTTCGAGAAGCCCGGGCGCGTGATCCGGTTCGCCCTCATCTGCCTGGTCATCGCCACGCCGATCAGCGCTACGGTGGGAGTGGCCAGCCTGCGCGCCGCCGGGCTGGCCGAGCTCCCCCAGCTTCCGGACATCTGGATCACCTGGTGGCTCGGCGACTTCGCGGGCGCGCTGATCGTGGCGCCAGCGATCGTTCTCTGGGCCCGAGCGGGCCGGGCGCGGGTCGGCCGCGAGGAGGCGCTCACTTATGGGGCGGCCGCGGCCATCGGGCTGATCGCCTTCAGTCCGCTGTTCGAACAGACGGCGATCCGCGGCGCGCTGGCGTTCGTCGTCGTGCTGCCGCTGCTC